>NZ_JBHWUR010000002.1:0-83330 GCF_042737755.1 Streptomyces sp. NPDC059994 | reverse complement strand
TCGCCCCCCGCCGGTGTGACCACCGGCTGCAGAACCACCAGCCGCGGTTGGTGAGGGGCGGGGGGGGGGGGCCGGGCCCCCGTCCGGCCCCCTCCACCGCGCCATTCCCGGAACAGAGACTGCCCTTCCGCAACGGGCGCTGCCCTGAGCCGGGCCGCCCCCCGCCCGACTTCTCCCGGCGGGCGCCTGCGCGTTGGGCTGTCCAACACCGCCCGCCCTCTCTACGGTGGTGGTCGACCGGCCCGACGGGCGGGAGACATGAAGGGGGCCGGGTGGAAGCCGAGTTGACCGCGCTCGCGGCGTCGGGTGCGACGAGCCTGGTCGGGCTCATGGTCTCGGACTCCTGGGCGCAGGCCAGGGAGCGGCTGGGGCGCTTCCTCGCTCGCCGGCGCGGAGACGCGGGCGGGGCGGACGGGGCGGACGGGACGCGTAGCGCCGGGGACGCGGAGGACGCCGAGGGCGAGCTCCAGACCGCCAGCGACGAGCTGGAGGCGGCGCGCGGCGTACGGGACGAGCGTGCGGTGGCCGACCTTGAGAACCGCTGGTCGCGGCGACTTCTGGAGATCCTCCGGGAGGACCCGGGCGCGGCCTCGGAGTTGCGGCGGCTGCTCGATGAACTCGCCCCGGCCCAGCCGCACTCGCCCCACCCCCGGCCCGAGGCCCGGCCGGACCAGGTGCCCGCCCTCACCGTCACGTTCGTCAACCGCACGGCCGACCTCTCGGCCCTGGACCGGTGCTTCGGGGGCGGCGGGACCCGCGCCGCCGCACACATCGGCATCGGCGTGCTCCACGGTCTGCCGGGCGTCGGCAAGACCGCGACCGCCTGCCACTGGGCGGACAGATCCCGGGAGCTGTTCCCCGACGGCCAGATGTACGTGGACTTCGCGAGCCTGCACGGGCAGACCGGCGGCGACGTCTCCGAGGCCGTCGCCATGTGCCTCAGGTCGCTCGGGGTGAGCGACGAGTGGATGCCGCGCTCGCTCGCCGAGCGCACCGCCCTGTTCCGGTCGCGCTCCGCACAGCGCCGGATGCTGGTCGTCCTCGACGAGGTCAGCCACCCCGCGCAGGTCAGACCCCTCGTCCCCAAGGGGCCCGGCAGCGCGGTGCTCGTCACCAGCCACGGGAGACTCGGCGAACTGGTCCTGGACGGCGCCCGGTTGATCTCGCTGGACCCATTGGACGGGGACGGCGGGATGCGGCTCCTCGCCGACCGCTGCGGCGAGGACGCCGTGGCCGCCGAACGGGCGGCGGCCGAACGGCTGGTGGAGCTGTGCGGCGGCCTTCCGGTGGCGCTGCACGTGGTGGCGGCCCGGCTGCTCACCGACCGCCGCCTGACCATGACCGGCCTGGCGCAGGAGCTTGCCGACGAGGCCGGACGGCTCGCCGGAATGTCGATACGAGGGGAGCGCCCGGTGTCCGCCGTACTCGGCCCGTCGTACCGCATGCTGCCGCCCGACGCGGCCCGGCTCTACCGGCTTCTGGGGTGGGCGCCGGTGCGCACCTTCGACGCCGCGACGGCCGCCGTCGCCGCTGGGATCGACACCCCGCGGGCAGCGGATCTCCTGGACGTGCTGGAGGCCGCGAGCCTCCTCGAAGGCTCCGCGGACGGCCGGTACCGGCTGCACGGCCTCGTACGACTGCATGCACGCGAATGCGCGGAGCGGGAAGAAGCGGACGGTGAGCGGGCGGCGCTGACGCGGCGCGTCGTGACGCACTACCTCGCCCTCACCGGCTTGGCAGACCGGGCGGTCCGGGCGGACCGTCTGCGCATCGCGGACCTCTCCGAGCTGCTGGCGGACACCCCCGACCCGTTCGCCGCGCCGGGTGGCCCGGCGCCGCTGGACTGGCTGGAGGCCGAGCGAGCGAACATCCTCCAGGTGCTCCGGGCCGCCTCGCAGCAGCAACTGCACGAGCCGGTCTGGCAGTTGGCCGAGGCCTTCACCGTCCTGTTCCTGCACCACCGGCACCTCGCCATGTGGCGGGAGTCCCTGGAGCTGGGCGCGGCAGCCGCGGCGGCGGAGCTGATGCCGGCGGCAGAGGCGCGGCTGCGCGGCCTGCTGTCGCGGCCCCTGCTCGACCTCGGCGAGGACGACCGGGCGCGCGCCGAGCTGGAAGCGGCCGTCAGCTGCGCCGAGATCGCCGGCCACATCGTCCTGCGGGCGTCCGTGCAGGAGTTCCTCGGACGGTACTGGGACCGTGCCGACCCCGCTCGCGCCATCGAGGCGTACCGCCGCTCCCTCGATCTCAACCGCCGGGCGGGAGAGGCGCGCGGGGCGGCCATCGCGGCGTACTTCCTGGGATGCGCGCAGGACGCCCACGGCGACCACGCCGACGCCCTGGCCACGCTGGGCCGGGCGCGGGAGGAGCTGCTCGGGTGCTCGGACACGCGGATGGCGGCGCGGGCGACGGCCGCCATCGGGACCGTCCACGACCACCTGGGCGACCCCCAGGAAGCCCTGCGCGCACTACGGGAGGCCGCACGCACCCTCCGGGGCGAGGACGCCACCCACTACGAGGCCCAGGCCCTGGTCCAGCTGGCCGACATCACCGAGCGGACCGGGGGACCACGCGGCGCCGCCCGCCCGTACCTCACCAGGGCCCTGGAGATCCACGAGGCGGGTGGCAGCCCCTCGGCGCAGGGGCTGCGCGAACGGTTGGAGCGCTTGGACGGCGAGGGGTAGGGAAGCGGCGCGACGGGGGTCAGTCCGCCGACGCGCTCGTCCGCGCCGAGTGCGGTCGCAGACGTACATCCGTGTCGCGCAGCCCGCCGACCCTCAGCGTCACCCTGGTGTCGTCCAGTGGGTGGCCCGCGCGCAGACGGCCGTATACGGCGGCCGCCAACAGCCCCGCGTCGAGGGACGGGCCGGTGGCCGCCGCTTCGACGACCCGCCCGTCCCGAAGCCCGATCAGCCACCCTGTCCCGGCTCCAGCCTCATGTACGCCGGTCGCGGCCAGGCGGCTGCCCGGCAGCCGAGTCAGCGAGTCCTGGATCCAGTCCAGGGCCGCGGCCGCCGTCACGGCCGGGCGGGCTCGGACGACGACCGACGCGCTCTCGGCCAGTCGCGGGTCGCGTTCCTCGTCGGTGCACGCCAGATGGACGTACGGGCCCGGGCCCTCGGCCCAGTCGTCGCAGACGGCGGCGGGGAACCGGTGAGCGGTGACCACCGGCCGGCCCGCGCCCTCGGAGACGGCGGTGGTCACCCGCCATGAAGTGACCGCCGCCGACGGGGGCTCCGGCGGGAGCAGGGTCAGCGCGGCGGGCGGACGTGAGGGCGGCTCGGGCAGTTGGAGCAGCTGATACAGGGCGGTACGGAGGCGGGTGAGCGCCTGCCCGGGGTCGCTGAAGGCCCGCCCGGACACCTCCGCGTACCGCTGTGGCACATGGCCGTGGACGGCGTCCTCGACCTGCCGCCGCAGGTCTCCGGCCGGATCGAGCCGGGGCGCGATGCGCGCGAGATCGGCGCCCGCGGTCCCCGGCACGGCGTCGCTTCCGAACGCGGCGAGCAGTACGGGCTTGTCCAGGGCGGCCCCGTACAGCGTCACCGAACCGTGGTCGCCGATGACGACGTCGGCCGCGACCAGCGCGGGGCGCCAGCTGTGGACCGGCGGCATCAGCAGCAGGCCGGCGTCCAGCGCGGTGGCCTGCGCCGTGCGCACCTGCCAGGGGCCGTGCGCCGACCACACGTTGGGATGGATGATCGCGCCCACGCGGTACTCGTCGTACGGCAGCGCGGCGAGCAGGCGCGCGGGCAGCCCCGGCTCCCGGCCGATGAGGGAGGTCCGCCCCCAGGTCGAGCTCACCATGACCAGCCGCTGCCCGGCGCCGACGCCCAGCGCCTCCCGGTACGCGTCCCGGTGCCGCGTGCTCACGACCAGCTCGTCGAGGCACGGATCGCCCACCAGCAGGGTGCGACCGGCGGTCTTGGGGTGGCTGGCGAGCAACTGGGCCTCCTGGTCCGGGTGCGACACGGCCAGCCAGGCGCGCCCCGCCTCAAGGAGGGAGTCGGGGACCACGCCGGACAGCCTGCTGCGCTCCGCCCGGGAGTCCGGCACGAACTTCTGGAAGCCGATGCCGTGCGGCAGGACGAGGACCGGGCAGTCGCCTTGCGGTACGTCGATGTTCTCGCTGGCGGAGACGATCAGATCGGGGTCGATCTCGCTCAACTGCCGCCAGGGCATGACCCGGCAGCCGGAGTCGTGAAGCAGCTCCAGGACGCCGTTGTCGAAGGCCGACGTCGGGTCGTACGCGAAGACGACGGCCACGCGGGTGTCGTCGCGGAGGAGAGCGGGCAGCGACTCCAGGACACGGGCGGTCGAGGTGACCGTACGGGCGGCGACGACGAGCGTGCGCCGGGCGTGGAACGTGCTCCACCGCTGGGCGTCGTGCCCTACGGGTACGCGCAGGGGCGGGCTAGGGTGCATGGCCACCCCGAGAAGCTACGCGCCGAATATCCCATTTGGCCGCGCGGCTCGCGGCTCGCGGCTCGCGGCTCGCGGCTCGCGGCTCGCGGCTCGCGGCCATCGTGGCTTTATCGCACTTCAAACCGCGGAACAACCCTTCTGGGGACGTGGCCTGACCGGGCTACAGGTTACCGGCAGGGCCCTGACAGGGGTTCAGCCTCGGCGCGGGAGAGTGAAGTTCGTTCCGGCGGGGGTACGCGCTGGGCGGACGGTGCACATGTATGCGCCATGTGGAAGTTCCCGCGAGCCCGCCGCACCCTGCGGGCGCTGATCCCCGCCGCGCCCCTGGCGCTGACCGTCGGCGTCCTGCCCGCGTACGGTGTCGCCGTCGCGGCCCCGACGCCCGGGAGCGCCCCGCTGAAGTGCTCGACGGCCGACGGCCCGTATCAGCGCGAGGTCGAAGAGCTGATGGGGCTGGAGGCGGACGGCTCGCAGTCGCCCGCCGACTGTCTGGCGATCCAGCGGTACCAGGAGAGCCAGCTCATCGTGCCGGCCGACGGCTCCGCCGGACCGATCACGTACACGGCCCTGTACTGGGAGTGGGCCCAGAACTATCCCGAGAAGCTGCGCGGCTGCCCCGAGCGCATGGGCCGGGTCGCCTGCGTCGATCTGGGCCACCAGATCATGTGGGTCGCCCTGGACGGCAAGGTGGTCTTCACGCCCGTCGCCATCAGGTCCGGCCGGGCGGAGCTCCCCACCCGTACCGGCTGGTTCCATGTCGAATGGCGTAAACGGGACGACTGGTCGACGCTCTACAACTCGCCGATGACGTTCAGCCAGTACTTCAGCGGGGGCCAGGCCATCCACGGCGTCTATAACAACCTCTACGAAGGCTCCGGCTCCCACGGCTGCGTCAACCTGCGCCACGAGGACGCCAAGCGCTTGTGGACCGCTCTGCAACAGGGGGACGCGGTGTACGTGTGGGGGAGGAAGCCGGGGGCGTGACCCTTCGGCCGCGGTCCGTTGGGGGTGCCCCGATGGCGGCCTCCCGGCGGGCTGCGGCATGGCGCAGAACACTCACTCACGGTTACGGGGCGTGGCGTTTCAGCCACCTCCGCGGAGCGCGTCTTCCAGTCCTGGGCGATCTGCCTGCCGATCGCCCAGAGCCTGTCCGGCGGATCTGGTCGGCGCGCGGGTGTCTGGCACGCCCCTCCCCGAGGCCTTGAGGGCCCGGGGCCCCAGCGGCGTTGTCGTCAATCGCCGACTTCCCCATGCTCTCGGCTTCGTTCGAGCAGGGGAGACCTCAACGCGTCGCCTCAATCCCGCGCCCTGCGGCTGGACGCACCGGACACCCGCTCACCAGCACCGAAACCGCACTCCGCACCGAAGCCGACCAGATCCGCCGGACGGGCCCCGGCCCCACCCTCGTCGGACTCCGCGCGCTGGGCGGCACCCCTTGAACGGTCGGACAGGGGTCGGGTTAGCATATGAGCGCCGCCTAGCTCGAAAGATAAACTCGTGACTGTCAATGACGACTCGTTCACCAATTGGAAGAACCGCGAGGAGATCGCGGAGTCGATGATCCCGATCATCGGGAAGCTGCACCGGGAGCGGGACGTCACCGTCCTCCTCCACAGCCGCTCCCTGGTGAACAAGTCGGTGGTCAGCATCCTGAAGACCCACCGATTCGCCCGGCAGATCGCCGGTGAGGAACTCTCGGTCACCGACACGCTTCCGTTCCTGCAGGCTCTCACCACCCTCGATCTCGGCCCCTCGCAGATCGACATCGGCATGCTCGCCGCGACGTACCAGGCCGACGACCGCGGCCTGTCCGTGGCGGAGTTCACCGCCGGGGCGGTCATCGGCGCCACGGGTGACAACAAGATCGAGCGCGGCGAGGGCCGCGACGTCGTCCTCTACGGGTTCGGCCGCATCGGCCGCCTCGTCGCGCGCCTGCTCATCGAGAAGGCCGGTTCCGGCAACGGCCTGCGGCTGCGCGCCATCGTCGTCCGCCAGGGCGGTGACCAGGACATCGTCAAGCGCGCCTCGCTGCTGCGCCGTGACTCCATCCACGGCCAGTTCCAGGGCACGATCACCGTTGACGAGGCGACCAGCACCATCGTCGCCAACGGCAACGAGATCAAGGTGATCTACGCCAACGACCCGTCCGAGGTCGACTACACGGCGTACGGCATCAACGACGCCATCCTCATCGACAACACCGGCAAGTGGCGCGACCGCGAGGGCCTCTCCAAGCACCTGCGCCCCGGTATCGACAAGGTCGTCCTGACCGCCCCCGGCAAGGGCGACGTGCCCAACATCGTGCACGGCGTCAACCACGACACGATCAAGCCGGACGAGCAGATCCTGTCCTGCGCGTCCTGCACCACCAACGCGATCGTCCCGCCGCTGAAGGCGATGGCGGACGAGTACGGCGTGCTGCGCGGCCACGTGGAGACCGTCCACTCGTTCACCAACGACCAGAACCTGCTGGACAACTACCACAAGGCCGACCGCCGCGGCCGTTCGGCGCCGCTGAACATGGTCATCACCGAGACCGGTGCCGCCTCCGCCGTCGCGAAGGCGCTGCCCGACCTCAAGGCGCCGATCACCGGCAGCTCGATCCGCGTCCCGGTGCCGGACGTCTCGATCGCGATCCTCAGCCTGCGGCTCGGTCGCGAGACCACCCGCGAGGAGGTCCTGGAGTACCTCCGCGATGTCTCGCTGAACTCGCCGCTGAAGCGCCAGATCGACTTCACCACCGCCCCCGACGCCGTGTCGATGGACTTCGTCGGCTCGCGCCACGCCTCGATCGTCGACGCGGGCGCCACGAAGGTCGACGGCGACAACGCGATCCTGTACCTCTGGTACGACAACGAGTTCGGCTACTCGTGCCAGGTCATCCGCGTGGTCCAGCACGTCTCCGGCGTGGAGTACCCGACGTACCCGGTGCCGGTGATCTGAAGGTCCTGACCCACGAGAAGAGGCGGCGGGCCCGGGCGGTTTTGCAGGGGAGGCGCCACTTATAGTACCTCAGACGATCATGCGACCAGAGGCGGTCACACGAGGTCGAACCGGTCCAGGTTCATGACCTTCTCCCACGCCGCGACGAAGTCCTTCACGAACTTCTCCTTCGCGTCGTCGCTCGCGTACACCTCCGCGACGGCGCGCAGCTCGGAGTTCGAGCCGAAGACCAGGTCGGCGCGGGTGCCGGTCCACTTGACCTCGCCCGTGGCGGAGTCGCTGCCCTCGAAGGTGGTCGCGTCCTCGGAGGTCGCCTTCCACGTCGTGCCCAGGTCGAGCAGGTTGACGAAGAAGTCGTTGGTCAGCACCCCGGGGGTCTCGGTGAGGACGCCCGCCGACGACTGCTGGTGGTTGGCGCCGAGCACCCGGAGGCCGCCCACCAGGACCGTCAGTTCGGGAGCGCTGAGGTTCAGCAGGTTCGCCTTGTCGAGCAGCAGGTACTCGGCCGGGAGCCGGTTGCCCTTGCCGAGGTAGTTGCGGAACCCGTCGGCCGTCGGCTCCAGCGCGGCGAACGACTCCACGTCGGTCTGCTCCTGCGAGGCGTCCGCGCGGCCCGGCGTGAAGGGGACCTCGATGTCGAGGCCCGCGTCCTTGGCGGCCTTCTCCACGGCGGCGGACCCGCCGAGCACGATCAGGTCGGCCAGGGAGACCTTCTTGGCGCCGGAGTCGAACTCCCGCTGGATCCCCTCCAGGGTGCTCAGCACCACCGCCAGCCGGTCCGGCTCGTTGACCTCCCAGCCGCGCTGCGGCTCCAGGCGGATGCGCGCGCCGTTGGCGCCGCCGCGCTTGTCGCTGCCGCGGAAGGACGAGGCCGACGCCCAGGCGGCGGAGACCAGCTGGGACACCGAGAGGCCCGAGCCGAGGATCCGCTCCTTGAGGGAGGCGACGTCCGCGGCGGAGACCAGCTCGTGCGTCACCTCGGGCAGCGGGTCCTGCCACAGCAGCGTCTCGGCCGGGACCTCCGGGCCGAGGTAGCGGACGACGGGGCCCATGTCGCGGTGGGTCAGCTTGAACCAGGCACGGGCGAACGCGTCCGCGAACTCGGCCGGGTTCTCCTTGAAGCGCCGTGAGATCGGCTCGTAGACCGGGTCGTACCGGAGCGAGAGGTCGGTCGTCAGCATGGTCGGCGCGTGGGTCTTGGACGCGTCGTGGGCGTCGGGGACGGTGCCCGCCCCGGCTCCGTCCTTCGGCCGCCACTGGTGCGCGCCCGCGGGGCTGTCGAACAGCTCCCACTCGTAGCCGAAGAGGATCTCGAAGAAGCTGTTGTCCCAGGTGATCGGCGTGGTGGTCCAGACGCCCTCAAGGCCGCTGGTGATCGCGTCGCCGCCCACGCCGGTGCCGTACGAGTTCCGCCAGCCGAGGCCCTGCTGCTCCAGCGGGGAGGCCTCGGGGTCGGGGCCGACGGCGTCCGCCGGGCCCGCGCCGTGGGTCTTGCCGAAGGTGTGGCCGCCGGCGATCAGCGCGACCGTCTCCTCGTCGTTCATCGCCATCCGGCGGAACGTCTCACGGATGTCGCGGGCCGCGGCGATCGGGTCCGGGGTGCCGTTCGGGCCCTCCGGGTTGACGTAGATCAGGCCCATCTGCACCGCGCCGAGGGGGTTCTCCAGCTCACGGTCGCCGGTATAGCGCTGGTCGTCGAGCCAGGCGGTCTCGGGGCCCCAGTACACGTCCTCGTCGGGCTCCCAGACGTCCGGGCGCCCGCCGCCGAAGCCGAAGGTCTTGAAGCCCATCGTCTCCAGAGAAACGTTTCCTGCGAGGATCATCAGGTCGGCCCAGGACAGGCTCCGGCCGTACTTCTTCTTGACCGGCCACAGCAGACGGCGGGCCTTGTCGAGGCTCGCGTTGTCCGGCCAGCTGTTGAGGGGGGCGAAGCGCTGCTGACCGGCCCCGGCGCCGCCGCGGCCGTCGCTGATGCGGTACGTGCCGGCGCTGTGCCACGCCATACGGATCATCAGCGGGCCGTAGTGGCCGAAGTCGGCGGGCCACCAGTCCTGCGAGGTGGTCAGCACCTCGGCGATGTCCCGCTTCACGGTCGGCAGGTCGAGGGTCCTGAACGCCTCGGCGTAGTCGAACTCCTCGCCCAGCGGGTTGGCCACGGCGGGGTTCTTGGCGAGGATCTTCAGGTTGAGCCGCTCCGGCCACCATTGACGGTTTCCGCCGCCCTGCGTGGGGTGTGGGGCGCGACCGTGCGCGACCGGGCAGCCGCCGCTTCCCTCCTCCGTTCTCGGGTCCGTGACGATCGCGTCGTGGTTCTCAGACATCGGAATCCTTCCGGGCTGGGTGGATCACACTGCTCAGGGGACTTCGGGTGATGGAACGTTTCGATGCGGCGGACGGTCCCGTCGCGGTCAAATGGTGGACGGTTCGACGGTCGGTCGGAGCGGGGTTCGCAGGGACGGGTGGACTACCGGACTTGTCCGCTCCCTTGGCCGTCGTTGGGAACCGATCCTACGATGGACGGAGTCCAGGTCAAGAAGCTCACCGGTTTCGTCCTCGGTCGGAAGCTGTACGGGCACCGGTGAAGGCGGGTATCCCATTACTGCCCTACTCGATCTCCACCGAGCCGGAACGGATGGACCACTATGAGTGACCTGCTGGAGCGGCTCCGCGGACACGGCTGGCGGGTGACCTCCCAGCGGCGTGTCGTGGCGGAGGTCCTCGACGGCGACCACGTGCACCTCACGGCCGACGAAGTGCACGCCCGCGCGGCGCGGCGGCTGCCGGAGATCTCCCGGGCGACCGTCTACAACACGCTGGGCGAGATGGTCTCCCTCGGCGAGGTCATGGAGGTCTCCACCGACGGCCGCGCCAAGCGCTACGACCCCAACGCGCACCGCCCCCACCAGCACCTGGTCTGCTCCGGCTGCGGCACCATCCGCGACGTCCACACGACGGGCGACCTGCTCACCCAGCTCCCGGCGGAGGAGCGGTTCGGGTTCACGGTGTCGGCGGCGGAGGTCACGTACCGGGGCCTGTGCCCGTCGTGCGCCTAGCGGGTGCTCATCGCGCCCGTCGAGTCAGCGCCGGTCGAGTCAGCGCCGGTCGAGTCAGCGTCCGTCGACTCATCGCCCGTCCAGGAGCGGCCGCAGGGCCGCCGCCGGGCGTTCGTACTCCGCGGGCACGTGGTAGATCAGCCCGCTGATTACTGATACGGATGCCACCGCCGCCCGGCCAGGGCCAGATCGCCACCCGGAAGCCGAGGCGGGCCGCGATCTCCTCGCGCCGGGCGTCGGCCTCGGCACGGGTGCGGGCCAGTGCGGGAGGCAGGGGCAGGGCCGGCATGGCGAGGCGGTCGTCGGCGGGAAGCGGGGTGATGCCCGGGAGGCGGGCGAGGAGCTCGGCGCCGTAGCCCGCCAGGGGGCGCGGCCAGCGACTACATGGCCCTGGGCGCCCTCCGGGGCCTGCGGCGGCAGGGTCTGTCGGTGCCGGACGACGTCTCGGTGTGCGGGGTACGACGGCTCGTCGATCACCGAGTTCACCGACCCGGCGCTCACCACGGGTCCGCCAGCCCGCGGACCGCCTGGCCCTGGAGGCGGGCCGCAGCGTGCTCTTCCCGGTGAGCAACCGCGGAGGTCCCCACGGGCGAGCTCCTCTTCGACCCGGAAGTGGTCATCCGAGCCCCGACGGGGCCGGCACGTCGGTGACGCGATGGCAGGCGCCGCCGAATAGGGTGAACAAGTAGTAGACCTGGTACCGCTTCCATCTGCAGGTTGACGGAGGATACTGGTCTGGCCCCGATCATCTAGAGAACGACTCCATGGCCAAGAAGAGCACCTCCTCGACCACCGTCCCCGACACCGCGTGGCTGGGGCGCGCGCGCCACCTCGGGCCCGAGCCCGAACAGGACGTCCGGCGCAACCTGATCGCCCTCCAGGCGGCCGGGGTGCTCGACGGCTTCCTGGACCTCGACCCCGTCGAGGCGGCGCGTTCCACCGTCCTGCACCCGCGCGACGAGTCCGCCGACCCCGGCCCGTCGGCCCGCCGCCTCTTCGAGGCCCGCTGGCGCGTGGCCGACGACGTCACGGTGCGGGCCCAGCTGACCCTGTACGAACCCGAGGGCCGCCGCAAGGAAGGCGAGGGCGTCACCTGGGTCCTCGCCGCCGAGGCGGAGCGGGCGTGGGAGGCGCACTGGCCCTCGCCCGTCACCATGTTCTGGCCCGACAGCGACCGGATCGCCTGGGACCACGACACGGTTCCGGGTGTGCGGCTGCGCACGACGAACCAGCTGCCGAAGGACGACGACGAGCTGCGCCACCTGCTGCGGGACTGCAGTCGGCAGAGCTGGTTCATCCATGTCGTGGTGCACGAGGCGATGACACCGGACGCGGCGGGGCAGCAGCCCGTCTCGGCGTTCCTGCCGCCGAGCCTGCGCCACCGGGTGGTCGAGCACCGGAGCACACCGGAGCAGGCACAGATCGCCGACTTCGCGATGAAGCGGGAGCTGGGCGTACGGATGCCGCGCGGCGGCGCCGTCGTCCTGCCCACGACGCCGCAGGGCCCGGGGTACGACGCGGACCGCTTCACGGTGCGCAGTGTCTTCCTCGACGGCTCGGAACCCACCGAACTCCTCGACAGGATCAAGGAGTTCGCCGCCCTGCCGCGCCCGCTGCCCGCCGACGCCGAGCGGGCCCTGACACGGCTGCGCCAGGGCTGGCACCTGCTCACCCCGGACGAGGAACTGGTCCACGCCCAGGGCATGGTCACCAAGTACGCCGAGGCGCTCGACGCCATGACGAACTCCCGCGACCTGTACCGGGAGGCCGCCGAGGCGGCCCAGGCCGCGCTGGCCGAGGCGACCGGCGGCGACGGCCTGCCCCGGCTGCCCGCGCCGAGACCGGCCAAGACGGACGGCTCACCGCTGGGCGCCCTCACGAAGGCGTTCGGCCGCTTCCGGGACCCGAGCAAGTAGGGCGCGGCGGTTCATGCGGGGCTGACGGGCGACGGCTGTGGGGTGGGCGCGCGGAGATGGTTGCGGGTCCGTACGAAGAAGGCCGCCGTCCCGAGGGCGTCACCGTGTTGACGGCCCCGGACGCCATCGTCAGGTGGTTGCCGTCGACGGTCACGGTGCGACCGGTCGCGCGCAGCAGGAACCGCGCGGGCACCGGCGAGACGAACCAGTGCTCCAGCGTCAGCCGGAGCGGGATGTAGACGACGACCAGGACGGTGGCGAGGCGGTGGCGGGCGTGTTCGAGGAGCGCGAAGACGGCGCCGGTACGGAACACCTCCCACACCCGGGTCAACGCGACACTCCCTGCGTGACGGCGGGTTCCGTGTTCCACAGCGCGGCCACTCCGTCCTGCAGCCGGTGGACGACATCCAGCCGTCCGGCGTCCCAGGCCAGATACGACACGACGAGCACCCAGCGGCCCCGCTCACGCGGCCCCGCGGTGACGTCCCGGAACCGCAGATACGTCTCCCAGCCGAACCCCTGGTACGGCTCGTCGAGCAGCAGCACGTCGGGCTCGTGCATGAGCGCCGGGGTCAGGTTCAGCTTCTGCCGGGTGCCTCCGCTGAGCACCTCGACCCGGGTGTGCCGGTACTCGGCGAAGCGCGGTTCGTCGAGCGGTTCGTCAGTACGTCGAGCACGCGCGGGGCGTACGGTCCGAGCGTCACGGGGGATCTCCTTCCGGCGCTTCCTTCTGACGTCAGCTCAGCTTCTGCGCTGAGACAGCCCACCGCTGAGCGAGTGCCACTGCTGCCGTACGTCCATGGGGAGTTCCGCGGCGTCCAGAGCGGCCAGCGCGGAGGCCACATGGCGGGCCGCCACCTCCTCGGCGCGTTCCCGGCTGCGCGTGGCGTCGAGAAGGCCCATGGCCTCGGGGACAAGGGCGGGCGGCAGCGGGGCGGGCCCGAGCAGGGTCGCGAGCCGACGGCCATCGGCGGTGTCCGACCCGGCGGCCAACAGAAGGGGAAGGGTCTTCTTGCCACGCACCAGATCCGTGCCAACGGGCTTCCCGGTAAGAGCCCCGTCGCCCCAGAGGCCGAGCACATCGTCAAGGATCTGGAACGCCACGCCGAGATCGCTGCCGGCGCCGCGCAGGGCCCGCACAACGGGTGGCGGTGCCTGCGCGAGAACGGCGCCGAGCGCCGCCGCGCAGCCGAACAGCGCCCCGGTCTTGCCGCGCGCCATGCCCACGTACCGGGCCACGGACACCTCATGGGCGGAGCGGTGTTCCAGGGCGAGATCCTCCGCCTGCCCCGCCACCATCTGCTCCACGGCGGCGATCAGCTCCTCGGTGGCGGCGGAAGCCCCGGGAGCCCGCGCGTGAAGGATGGTGGCGAAGGCCTGGACGACGAGGGCGTCACCGGTGAGCACGGCGGCGCCGGTGCCGAAGTGCGCCCAGGCGGTGGACCTGCCGCGCCGCTCCGTGTCGCCGTCCATGATGTCGTCGTGCAGCAGCGAGAGCTGGTGCACGAGCTCGACCGCGGTGCCCGCACTGGCGGCGAACCGCTCGGGAGCACCGACCGAACGCACCGACAGCAGCGCAAGCGCGGGCCGGATCTGCTTGCCCGCCCGCACCACTGACGGCGCGCGGCCACCGTCGCTTTCCCATCCCAGGTGGTACCGGCACACCGAGGCGAGGGACACGTGCAGCCGCCCGACGACCTCGCGCAGAACAGGTTCGACGAGCGCGGTCCCCGCCCGCAGGAGCTCCGGGAACTCCTCGTCGTCCAACGCGGGTTCGACGTCCGGACAGTGTGCGACGCCGTGCGGCAGCGTGTCAGTCATGTTCTCTCGTCCCCCTGCCGTCGTCCCCGGTGATCGGGTCGGCCCCCTCGGCCCGTACAACGACGCCGTCGATCACGGGTTGCGGGCTGTTCGGAGACCTGTCCGGGGGACAACACGACCCGGATGTGACTCGTCGTCCGACGAGGGGGCAGAGGGGGGTGGGACCTCCTGTGCCCGGACGGCGACAGGTTCCATGAGGGGTACAGACATGGCCAGTTGGAGGGCCACGCTCCGTGAGGGTGTTGGTCGTCTGGGGATGCGGAGGCCCGCCCCGGGCCCGCAGCCCGCGCCGAGCGCAACTGCAGGGGTACGGGACGACAACGCCGATCCGTTCACGACGGCACGGTCATCGGTTGTTCAACCGTCGTTCTCCTGAAACTCAACAGTGTCAAAAATGTCTTAAAATCACAGGCCTCAACTCTTCACTCCTGTCACACCGTTGATCACATTTCCCTCACGTCCCGCTCGGCGAAGGACGCCGCGGCCTCCACCCGCATCGACGCCGGCTTCACGTTCCGCTCCAAGCAGGTCGCGGCCACCACGGCGCTGCCGGTGTCCACGGTCCGCTTCGCGGCCCCCGCCGACCTCGCCTCGCGCGCCCCGGCCGGCAGGCCGGTCCAGGTCCCGGTGACCGTGCAGGGCGCGGCGGCCGGGAAGAACCTCAGGTCCCTCACCGTGTCCGTGAGCTACGACGACGGCAATACCTGGCAGCTCGTGAAGGTCGAGAACGGCAGGATCTCCGTGAAGAACCCGGCGAAGGACAAGGCCATCTCGTTCCTCGCCGAGGTCACGGACAAGCAGGGCAACAAGTCGACGCTGAGGATCCACAACGCGTACCACGGCAAGTGACGTTGCCCCGGTGACGACGCAGGTGTGACGGCGACGTGCTGGAAGGCGTTCAAGGACGCTTTCCAGCACGTCGGGCGCCTTTTCTCATGCCTCTAGAAGAAGCCCAGCTTCTTCGCCGAGTACGACACGAGCAGGTTCTTCGTCTGCTGATAGTGATCCAGCATCATCTTGTGGTTCTCCCGCCCGATCCCCGACTGCTTGTAGCCGCCGAAGGCGGCGTGTGCCGGGTAGGCGTGGTAGCAGTTCGTCCAGACGCGGCCCGCCTGGATCGCTCGGCCCGCGCGGTACGCCTGGCTGCCGTCGCGGGTCCAGACGCCGGCGCCGAGGCCGTACAGGGTGTCGTTCGCCGTGCGGATCGCGTCGTCGAGGTCCGTGAAGGACGTCACCGCGACCACCGGGCCGAAGATCTCCTCCTGGAAGATCCGCATGCGGTTGTCGCCCTCGAAGATCGTGGGCTGGACGTAGTAGCCACCTGCCAACTCGCCGTCGTACTCGATCCGCTGACCTCCTGTCAGAATCTTCGCGCCCTCCTGCTGGCCGATGTCCAGGTAGGACAGGATCTTCTGGAGCTGGTCGTTTGAGGCCTGGGCGCCGATCATCGTGTCCGTGTCCAGCGGGTGGCCCGCCACGATGGCCTCGGTGCGGGCGATGCCCGCCTCCAGGAACTCGCTGTAGTGGCCGCGCTGGATCAGCGCCCGGGACGGACACGTGCAGACCTCGCCCTGGTTGAGGGCGAACATCGTGAAGCCCTCCAGCGCCTTGTCGCGGAAGTCGTCGTCCGCCGACCAGACGTCGTCGAAGAAGATGTTCGGGGACTTGCCGCCGAGTTCCAGCGTCACCGGGCGGATGTTCTCCGACGCGTACTGCATGATCAGGCGGCCCGTCGTCGTCTCGCCGGTGAAGGCGATCTTCGCCACGCGCGGGCTCGACGCCAGTGGTTTGCCCGCCTCCACGCCGAAGCCGTTCACCACGTTCACCACGCCCGGCGGGATCAGGTCGGCCACCAGGCCCAGCCAGATGTGTACGGACGCCGGGGTCTGCTCGGCGGGCTTGAGCACCACCGCGTTGCCCGCCGCGAGCGCCGGTGCCAGTTTCCATGTGGCCATCAGGATCGGGAAGTTCCACGGGATGATCTGGCCGACGACGCCGAGCGGCTCGTGGAAGTGGTACGCGACCGTGTCCTCGTCGACCTGGCTCAGCGAGCCCTCCTGCGCGCGGAGCGCTCCCGCGAAGTAGCGGAAGTGGTCGATCGCCAGCGGGATGTCGGCCGCCAGCGTCTCGCGGACCGGCTTGCCGTTCTCCCAGCTCTCCGCGACCGCCAGCTCCTCCAGATGCGCCTCCATCCGGTCGGCGATCTTGTTGAGGATGTTGGCGCGCTCGGTCGGGGCGGTCCGGCCCCAGGCGGGCGCCGCCGCGTGGGCCGCGTCGAGGGCGCGCTCGACGTCCTCCGCCGTGCCGCGGGCGATCTCGGTGAAGGGGCGGCCGTTCACGGGGCTCGGGTTCTCGAAGTACTGGCCGCCGGCCGGCGGTACGTACTCCCCGCCGATGAAGTGGTCGTAGCGCGACTCGTACGAGACGATCGCGCCCTCGGTGCCGGGCGCTGCGTAACGGGTCATCTCCGTGGCCTCCCTCCGGCGCCGCCCGCCCTTGGGCGGCACTCGCAGCGGAGGCTAGGACCGTCGACGTTGCGGGCCCGTTGCGAGCCCCTGCGGCGGTCAGGTGCTTCGGGTGAACCCCGACCCCTGCTCCGCATCCAGCTCCCGCACCCTCGCCCGCGCAGCCCCCCGCCCGCACTCCGGCAGCGCCCCCGCCAGCGCCCGCCACACCCTCACGTCCTCCCCGCCCCACGGGCTGCGTGCCCAGTCCGCAAGCAGTCCGGGGTCGCCGCGCTCGATCAGGGCCGCGCGCAGCTGTCCGGCTAGGCGGGACCGTATCCGTACCACGGCGGGTGCCTGCGAGGCGGGCAGCAAGGGGCCCGTGTACGCGCCCATCGCCGCCGCCACCGCGCCCGAGCCCAGGCGGCGGGCGACCATGTCGAAGTCGGTGTCGACCGGGAGGGTGAGGCGGTACGGGCGGGAGGACAGGAGGTCGGGGCCCAGCAGGCGGCGCAGGCGCGACAGTTCGGCGCGGACCGTCACCGGGGTCACCGACTCGTCCTCGTACAGGTCGACCAACAGCTGATCACCCGTCAGGCCCTCGGGGTGGCGGGCGAGCAGCACCAGAAGCTCGCTGTGGCGGCGGCTGAGGCGGACCTTGCGCCCGGCGGCGACCAGCAGCGCCTCGTCACGGCCGAGGGCGCTCAGCCCGATCGTGTCGCCGGTCGGCTGCGGGGCGAGCAGGGCGAGTTCCGCCTCCGCCGCCCGCGCCACCGCCTGGACGAACGCGAGGCTGTGCGGATGCGCCAGGCCGTTGCCGCCGGTGATGTCCACCGCGCCGAGCAGCCGCCCCGTGCGCGGATCGTGCAGCGGCGCCGCCGCGCACGTCCAGGGATGCACCGGGCGCCGGAAGTGCTCGGCGGAGAAGACCTGTACGGGCCGGTCCTCGGCCAGCGCCGTCCCCGGCGCGTTGGTGCCCACCGCCGACTCCGCCCACCGGGCGCCCGGCACGAAGTTCATCGCGCCCGCCTTGCGCCGGGCCCCCGGGTGCCCCTCGACCCACAGCAGCCGTCCCCGCGCGTCGCACACGGCGACGAGATGCTCGCCGTCCTTCGCGTATGTGCCCATCAGCTCCCGGATCACCGGCATCACCCGGGCCAGGGGGTGCCCGTCCCGGTACACGGCCAGCTCGTCCTCGCCCAGCTCCACACCGGCCGTGCCGTCCGGGTTCACCCGGGCCCGGGCCGAGCGACGCCAGGACGCGGCCACCAGCGGACGTACGGGCCGGACCACCCGCCCGGCCGAGGTGAACGCCTCATGGGCGCGGCGCAGCTCGCCGGTCCGCTCGGCGGGGTCGGCCCCGGCCTCCAGAGCGACCCAGGACTCGTACCGCGTATCGGTCAACTGGGCCTCCGGGCGGGCGGGGCGGGCGGGGACCGGTCCATCGTCGGCCCGCCGGGCGCACCCGGCAAGGCACCCCGCACGCCCTCGGCGCGTCCCCGGCAACGCAACCCGCATACCGGTCGGCGAATCCCCGTGCGCTCAGGCGAAGTTGACCAGCCGGATGTAGCGCACCCAGTCCCAGTTCGGCCCCGGGTCGGTGTGGTCGGTGCCGGGGACCTGGTAATGGCCGATAATGTGCTCCCGGTCCTTGGGGATCCCGTGCCGGTCGCAGATCGAGGCGGTCAGCCGCGCCGACTCCTCGTACAGCGCGTTGGTGAAGTAGGCGGGCTGGTCCACCCACCCCTCGTGCTCGATGCCGACGCTGCGGGTGTTGTAGTCCCAGTTGCCCGCGTGCCAGGCGATGTCCTGCTCTCGCACCATCTGCGCCACATAGCCGTCGGCGGACCGCACCACATAGTGCGCGGACACCTTCTTCGCCGGGTTCTGGAAGATCCCGAGCGTGTTGCCGAACGTCTCCTGGGTGACATGGATGACCACCCGTTCGACCGGATACGTGAAGGGGCGCTGGGAAGCGGTGTAGTTGGCGGTCGAGGCGGGGACCCAGTGCGCGCCCGGGTAGTCGGTGTCGGCGGCGGCCTCGGCACGTGTCGCGGGGAAGAGCGCGCCCGCGGCCACGCTGGCGGCGGCGCCCTGGAGGAGTCTTCGGCGGTCCACGGGTAACGAGCTCCTGTATGTCGTGTCGTGTGTGCGTCGTGTCGCTTGTGCGTCGATACGTCACGTTCAACCGGCAAGAACGTCGCCGAGATTACGGTACGGGGAGGTGTACGAGGGTGGAAGGGCCGCAGCTGCGCGCGGCGGCGGCCGGGGCGCGGAACGGCGTGCTGCCACGGCCGGGTGGCTCCGGCGAGCGCCGCTCCTGACCGACTTTGGCGTAAATTCCGGCCAGGGGTCGCGAGATGAACCGTTTCGGCCCGACTCTGGAGGCTATGGCCACGCCGCCCGTACCTCCGCGCCCACCCGGGCCGCCGTCCTCGCCGGGCGGGGGCTTCGGTCCCCCCGCCTGGCAGCCCCCGACGCCGCCGCCGTCACCCCCGGGCCCGCCGGCTGGAGGCGGCCGCCGGGGCGTCTTGATACTGCTCGCGGTCGTGGTGGCCGCCGCGGCCGTCGTCGCCATCGTGCTGGTGGTGAACGGCAGCGGCGGCGGGGCCGACGACAGGCCGACGAAGACCCCGACGAGCAAGGGGGCCCCGACGCCGTCACTGAGCCTTCCGAGCGGGATCCCGACGGAGCTGCCCTCCGAACTCCCCACGAGCCTTCCGTCCAGCCTTCCGTCAGGACTCCCCACGGAACTGCCGAGCGGCTTCCCGAGCGACCTGCCGGACCTGCCGGACCTGCCCACCGAGTTCCCCGGCGGCATACTCCCGTCGGCGGCGAACGCCCCCGGCGACGACCTGCCGCTCTACGAGCTCAGGGCGGGTGGGACACCGGGCCACGGGGCGCCTCCCAGGACATAGGCACCGCGCCCCCACCACCGCGCCCCACCACCGCACCCCCACCACCGCACCCCTTACCGCTCCAGCACCGCCCCCGGATCCAGGTCGGCGGGACCCGCCGGGACCCACGCCCCGCGCTCCTTGCGGTACGGCCACCACCGGCCGTCCCGTCCGAGCCGCAGCTGTGCGCCGCCCCCGACCACCGTCCAGCGGTTCGCGCCGGACACGCGCAGTACGGGCCGTTCCTCGTCCTGCCAGGCCCGCGCGAGCGCGTCCCGGGCCCGGGCCAGGGCCTCCGGCCCGGGGGTCCACTCCTCCTCCAGTACGGAGAGGGAGGCGGCGCCCCCGTACCGCCACGCTCGTACGGCGAGGTCCAGCTCGGCCGGCCGCCGTCCGGAACCGGCCGCAAGGCGGCCCGTGATCCGCCTGTCCTCACAGTCCGCCGCCAGACGTACGGCGTCCTGATTCTGCGTCAGGTCAGATGGCGGCGACTGGTGTTCATGGCCCGGTGCGAGCGCCTCCGCCAGCATCTGGCGTGCCCGCCGCGCCGCGTCCGCCGCCAGGAACTCCAGCGCCGCGGGATCGACGCCGGGCTCGGGGGCGGCCTCCGTGTCGAGGTGCGGCGGCGCCCCCGCCTCGGCCGGTACCTCGGGCGCCCCGGGCAGCGGTGGCACGATGTCCCGCGCCGCGAAGACCTCGGCGGCCGGGACCCCGGCCGGAACATCCGGTTCCGCAGACCGGGGCGCCGCGCTTCGTTCAGCCAGCTCCGTCAGCAGCGCCCGCTCACCCCGGCCCCGCATGAGCAGCAGGACGAACGGGTCCTGGTCGAGGAGGCGCGCCACCTGGTAGCAGAGCGCCGCCGTGTGCGGGCAGTGGTCCCACGCCTCACAGGTGCACTCGGGTTCCAGGTCGCCTATGCCCGGCAGGAGTTCCACTCCGGCCGCCGCGGCGTCCTCCACCAGATGCGGAGGCATATCGCGGTCGAGGAGCGCAGCGATGTGCCCCGCCCGCTCCACCGCCATGCCGAGGAAACGGTCCCAGTCGTCCCCGGAAAGCCGCTGCCACACCACGTCGCCGCGGTGGGAGGTGCCGTCCCGGTCGCGCACGACGGCGGTGATCCGCCCGGGCCGTACCGACACCGCCCCGACCGCGCCCTCGCGCGCGTAGCGGCGGCCCGTCTTCAGCTGCTGGCCGTCGAGCGCCGTGTCCTCAAGGGCCTTGAGCCACGCCTGGCCCCACCACGTCCGCGCGAAACCGCGCCCGTGCGCGGGTGGCAGCGCCGCGAAGGTGCGCTCCTCGGGAGCACGGCCGTCCTCGCCGTGGTCCCCGTACATCCGCTCCTGTGAGAGATCCCCGTACTCGCTCATCGCCCGCTCCCTCGCAGTGCCACCAGATCCGCCAGATCGGCGTCGGACAGTTCCGTCAGCGCCGCCTCAGCCGACTCGCCGGTGCCGAGGACCGCGTCCGCCAGCTCCCGCTTGCGCGTCAGCATCTCGGCGATGCGGTCCTCGATCGTCCCCTCCGCGATCAGCCGGTGGACCTGCACCGGCTGCGTCTGGCCGATGCGGTACGCACGGTCGGTGGCCTGCGCCTCGACGGCCGGGTTCCACCAGCGGTCGTAGTGGACGACATGGCCCGCCCGGGTGAGGTTCAGACCGGTGCCCGCCGCCTTCAACGACAGCAGGAACACCGGGACTTCACCGTCCTGGAAGCGCCGCACCATCCGCTCGCGCTGCTCCACGGGTGTACCGCCGTGCAGGAACTGCGTGGCGACCCCGCGCGCGGCCAGATGCCGCTCGATGAGCCGCGCCATCTGTACGTACTGGGTGAAGACCAGCACCGCACCATCCTCGGAGAGGATGGTGTCCAGGAGTTCGTCGAGCAGCTCCAGCTTGCCGGAGCGGTCCGCGATGCGCGGCTGCTCCTCCTTGAGGTACTGCGCGGGGTGGTTGCAGATCTGCTTCAGCGCGGTGAGCAGCTTCACCACGAGCCCGCGCCGCTCGAAGCCGTCGGCGCCCGCAATCTCCGCGAGGGTCTCGCGCACCACCGCCTCGTAGAGACCCGTCTGCTCCTTGGTGAGCGAGACGGCCCGGTCGGTCTCCGTCTTGGGCGGCAGCTCGGGCGCGATGCCCGGGTCGGACTTGCGGCGCCGCAGCAGGAACGGGCGGACCAGACGGGACAGCCGCTCGGCCGCCGCCGGGTCCTTGCCGCCCTCGACGGCCTGTGCGTACTTGGTACGGAACGTACCGAGCCGGCCGAGCAGCCCCGGTGTCGTCCAGTCGAGGATCGCCCACAGCTCGGAGAGGTTGTTCTCGACCGGCGTGCCGGTGAGCGCCACGCGCGCGCGGGCGCCGATGGTGCGCAACTGCCGGGCGGTCGCCGAGTACGGGTTCTTGATGTGCTGGGCCTCGTCCGTGACGACCATGCCCCACGTCACTTCGCCGAGCTTCGGGGCGTCGAGCCGCATCGTCCCGTACGTGGTGAGGACGAACTCCCCGTCCGCGAGGCCCTCCAGGCGCCGCGCGGAGCCGTGGAAACGGCGCACGGGCGTGCCCGGCGCGAACTTCTCGATCTCCCGCTGCCAGTTGCCCATCAGGGACGTCGGACAGACCACGAGCGTGGGGCCGGCGGTCGCCGGGCTGCTCTGGCGGTGCAGGTGCAGGGCGATGAGAGTGATCGTCTTGCCGAGGCCCATGTCGTCGGCGAGGCACCCGCCGAGGCCGAGCGAGGTCATGTCGGCCAGCCAGTTGAGGCCCCGTAGCTGGTAGTCGCGCAACCGCGCGGCGAGCGCGGCGGGCTGCTGCACGGCGTCCTGGCGCGCGCCCTCGGGGTCGGCGAGGCGGTCGCGCAGGCCCGCGAGCCAGCCCGACGCCTCGACGTCGACCCGGCGTCCGTCGACCTCCGTCGAGCCGGTCAGGACGGCGCCGAGCGCGTCGACAGGGGTCACTTTGCGGTCCTGTGCAGCGCGGGCGCGGCGGACCTCCTCGGGGTCGATCAGGACCCACTGGTCGCGCAGCCGCACCACCGGCCGGCCAGCCTCGGCCAGTTGGTCCAGCTCCGCGCGCGTGAGCTGCGTGTCGCCGAGCGCGAACCACCACTCGAAGGCGAGCAGGGCGTCCGCGGAGAGCGTGGACGGTGCCGCGGACCGCGTACTGTCCGGCGGCGCTTCGGACGAGCTCCGCTGCGCGGCCTCCTGCACGGGCCCGATCACCGCGCGCGTGGTGAACTTTCGCGCGAGGTCCTTGGGCCAGTGCACCTGGACGCCGATCGCGGCGAGCGTGCGCGCGGCCCCGCCGAGCAGCTCGCCCACCTCCTCGTCGGCCAGCTCGATCGCGTCCGGCACGGCCGCCGAGAGCAGCGGCGCGAGCGGCGCCCACGCGCGCGTGGCGCGACGCAGCGCAAGGAGCGCGTCCATCCGCGCGTGCGGACCGAACGCCCCGGCGGCGGCCCCGGACTCACCCCACACCTCGGCCGCGTCCGCCACCAGAGCGGGGTCACTCACGCTGTGCAGCTGGAGCACGGCCCGGAAGGCCGGCCCTGCCGCGTCCGGGTCCGCCGACTCCAGACCGGGCAGTTCGACGCGGAGCGAGATGCGCACACCCGCGTCGTGCCCGGCGGCCACCTCCGCGGCCCAGGCACGCTGTCCGGGCAGCCGCTGGGGCGGGTCCGCCGCGAAGGCGGGGGAGCCGGTCGCCAGGGCGGCGGCGGGCGTGCGCGGCAGCCCGTCCGCGACCGCGTCGAGGAACTGCCGTACCAGCACCTCGGGTTCGGGCAGCAGCAACGCCTCGCCACCGGCGTCGAGCGGCACCGCGTGCGCCTCGGGCGGCATCGAGGCCGCCAGTTCACGGACGCGCCCCAGCTCGTCGGCGCCCAGCGGCCCGATCCGCCACGCGTCGTGGTCGGTGGGGGAGAGTCCGGGCAACAGCAGGCCACGCGCGGCGAGTTGCAGCGCCCGGAGCGCGGCCGTACCCCAGAAGGCGGCGGCCCGCGAGGCGTCGGCGCGGGGCCGGGCCCTCGTCAGGACGGGCAGCGCGTCGCGTACGGGCAGAACAGCCGCACGTACCGCGTACGGCTCGGCGTCGGCCCCCACCACCGTCAGCTCCTCGGCAGGCTCCTCAGCGTGGCCGAAGAAGGCCTGCGGGGCCGTGCCGTCGGTGCGCCAGAACGCGATGCGGCCGAGGCGGGCGGGGTCGGCGGGCAGGAAGGTGACGTGGCAGCGGGCGAGTTCGTCGATCTCGGAGGGTGTGGGCGCGGGAAGCCTGTGTACGGCGATGACACATTCCTCAAACTTGACTACTGCGGTTCCGGAATCGCCGAGGGTACACCGGGCGAAGTGCTGCCGGGCGGATGCGCGCCGTGATCTGGCTCACTCGACGCGCGCGCGGGGCGCGCCTCGCGCGCTCGGGGTGGCGACAGCACCACCATGACCCCGGGACAGGCCCCCGCCCGGTCCGGGTGGTGGCGCCATAGCGGCCAGGGGCCCCGGCTTCGTACGTTTCATGAGGTCAGCGCAGGTGACTGCGGCAGACCAGCGACCGGAGACCGACCATGCCCCAGGCCATTGCGAACGCCGAGAGCGGCGCGAGCGCCACCCTGCTCGCGCCACCGCGCCCCACCGGACGCGGCAGCGAATTCGCACCGCTCCTGAAGGCGGCCAAGGGGCAGGGGCTGCTGGAGCGGCGCACCGGCTGGTACGTGCGGGGCATCGCCGTCAACCTCCTCGCCCTCGCCGCGACCGTGACCGCGATGGCGCTCACCGGAGACACCTGGTGGACCCTGCTGTACGCCGTGCCGCTCGCGGTGTTCTGGGCCCGGACCGCGTTCTTCGGCCACGACGCGGGCCACGCCCAGATAACCCGCAGCCGCCGCGCGGGCCGGACCGTCGGCCTGCTCCACAGCAATCTGCTGCTCGGTATGAGTTATGCCTGGTGGAACGACAAGCACAACCGCCACCACGCCAACCCCAACCACGTCGACAAGGACCCGGACGTCGGCGTCGGCGCGCTCGTGTGGACCGAGAAGCAGGCCGAGCGCCGTGAGGGGTTCGCACGCCGGCTCACCCGTAACCAGGCCCGGCTGTTCTTCCCGATGCTGCTGCTCGAAGGCATCGCCCTGAAGGTGTACGGATTCCAGGACCTGCGCAGGCAGCCCCGGCGGGAACGAGCCGTCGAGGGCACGCTCCTCGTGGTGCACCTCGCCGCCTACACGGGCCTTCTGCTGACCGTGCTGTCGCCGGGCAAGGCGCTGGTCTTCGCGCTGCTGCACCACGCCCTCTTCGGACTCCACCTGGGCATGACCTTCGCACCCAACCACAAGGGCATGGAGATGCCCGACGCCGACGACGACGGCTGGGGCCATCTGCGCCGCCAGGTCCTCACCTCGCGCAACGTGCGCGGCGGACCGCTCACCGACTGGTTCCTCGGCGGACTGAACTACCAGATCGAGCACCATCTCTTCCCGAACGTACCCCGGCCCCACCTGCGGCTCGTCCAGCCGCTGGTCCGCGCCCACTGCCGGGCCGTCGGCATCCCGTACGCCGAGACCTCCTTGATCGACTCCTACCGCCAGGCCCTGCGGCACATGCACGCCGTCGGAGCGCCGCTGCGCCGGGATGCGGCCGTGTAGCTGCCGCAAGGGGGAATCGGAGCGCGGAATCGGGGCACGGACGCGGGGCCCTGTCGCACCGCTGCCGCATAGTGGAAACAGACGGCCGGCGTGCCGCGCGGAAAGTGGACGCGGGGCCGGGAACCGGAGGACGCGGCCACGCGTTCCCTGGACAGAGAGCGGCGGCAGCAGCGGCCGCGAAGGAGGCGACGGACATGACGAAGCGCGCGATGATCGCCGCCGGTGGAGTAGTGGTGGGACTCGTCCTGATCCCGCTGATCGGATTCCTGCCGGCGCTGCTGGTGCTCATAGGGGTGCCCGTCGTGGCCTATCTGATGCTGGACCCGAGCCAGCGCCGCAGGCTGCGCCACATCACCCGCAAGGAACTGCGCTGACGGTGGCTCTGGGCCTGGCCCGGGTCCTGGCCCGGCTCCGGCCTGTTGCGGCTACGGCTCCGGCCCGGCCTCGGCGGTCAGCCCCTCAGTCGTCGAGGCCGCTCCCGGACACCGGCTCGCCCGCGTAGTAGTCCCGCATCAGCTCCGTGGACCACTCCGGCTGGACCGTCTCGCCGCGTGGGCCGAACTCCGCCATGTACGGCTTGATGTCGAGGACCGGGGTGCCGTCCACCGCGTCCAGGCCGGTGACGTGTATGTCCAGCCCTTCCACCTTCACCACACGGCAGCGCGAGACGCCGAGCCGGTTCGGGCGGTTCTTGCCGCGCTGGGCGAAGATCCCGACCAGCGGCCAGTCGGGGTTGCCGCGCGGACGGCGCGCGCCCGACTCGATCTTCTCGGGGGCCACCCGGTCGAAGTGGTACACGACCTCCAGATGGGAGAAGTCCGTCAGGCCGAACAGCGCCTCAGGGCCGAACTGTTCGGCGTCGATCCGGATCACCGCCGACTCACCGCCCCAGTGGTCGTCGGCCACTTCGGCCCGCCCGCCGACCACCCGCCCCACCGCCCGGCACACCACTTCCGCGCCGCGCGCGTGGGCTCCAACGTCCGCCATGTGCTTCCTCCCGTACCCGATCCGCATCCGAGGGCCGGCTCCGTATGCGATTCGAAGCTGCCCTTGCAACAGTGGTGCCTTGCCGCCCGCCCGAAATCGCATTGCCCATCGATCGAAAGGCTGCCAGGATCGTACGCATGATGATCCGAAAGGAGGCCTCACGATCCCACGGTGATCGTTGATGGCCCATTCCGCTCCGCCCCAGCCGCTGACCCCCGAGTGGATCAGCACCCACTTCGACTCCCTGCCGTTCCCGGCCCGGATGCCCGCCCTCGCGCGCTACGCGCGAACGCTCGCCCCGGACGCGTACGCCACCCTGCACCGCGCCCTCGACGACGGTGACCAGGACGAACGGCACACCGGACTCTTCCTCGCCGTCGCCCGCCGCGACCTCGACACCGTGGCCGCAGCACTCGACGACCCCGTGCTGCGCCGCCGGGCGCTCGCCGCGGCCATCAGGCTGCCGGTGCCGGAAGAGCCGCTCGCCGCCCTCGCGCTGAGCGACATCCGCGCGGTGCGCCACTCCGCGTACCGCGTACTGCGGCTCGGCCGCCGTCGCCGCCTCGCCGATCGGCTCCTGCCCGAGGTGTACGAACGCCACGGCGCCCAGGAAGCGGCCCGGCTGCTCAGCGCCTGCTCACCCGGGACGGTCGCCCGCTGGCTGCCCCGGACGGACGTCCCGCCGGGGTGCTGTCCACCCTCGCCCGTACCGCGCCCGCCGCCGCCGCGGCCCTGCTGATCAAGGAGTACGGCGAACGGGCCGACGGTCCGTACGCCTACCGCTATGCGCAGGGCAGGAAGCTCGTCGCCACCGTCGTCGCGGAAACGCGACGCGGCGGCGGGCCTCTCTATGCTGCGCGACGCGCCCCGCCTCATCGGGGAACGCGCGGCTGTCGCACTCCTGCGACGCCCCGCCGAACTCCTCGACGTCCTGCGGGGTCTCCGCGCACTCTCGCCTGTCCCGCTGGGGGAGGAGGCCGGGCCCTTCGAACTGACCGTACCGGCGGGCCCCTTGGGTCGGGCGACCGTCGCCGCGCTCCGCGCCCTCCCTGCGCCCGACCTCGTCGAACTGGCCACTCGTTGCCGCGCCACGGGCGGCCATATGCGCGCACCGGGACGGCAGGAGGTGGCCGCCCGACCCCCTGCTCGCGCTGCTGCCCCCGGCCGAACGGCGGCGGCTCGTCGCCGAACGGGTAGGCGGCGACACGGGACACCGGGTCCCGCTGGTCGCCCTCGCCGCCCTCACCGCCCTCGAACCGGCCGACCGCGCCGAGTTCAGTGACGCACGCCTTGAGCGCTGGAAGCGACGCCCGGTCCATCTCATCGCCGTGGCAGTCGGCCTGCCTCTCGCGGACGCCGAACCGATCCTGCGAGAACAGGCCTCCCAGCATCGGATCCACCAGCGAGTGTTCGCGTGGCCCGCGCTGCTGGCATGCGCCGAACTCAAAGGAGATCCGGACGAGTTCGCCCGTATCGCGCTGAGCTGCGAACGGGCCTGGCATGATCAGGAAGAGGTACGCCGCTGCACGCTGCAACAACTGGCGGGAACCGCCGCGCGCCTGCTGCCAGCCCTACCCGAACAGGTCCTCCGGGACGCCACACTGACGGCCGTCCAGTCCCGCGACTCCAAGGCGGAGACCCCCGCCGCTTTGGGTGCGCGGGTGTGGCTCAGGACGGCCGTACGGCGATCGCGTCCAAGGCTTCCAGTAGCTCCGGCAACTTGGGTCCGCGCCCCACCGGCGTCACCTCGCCCGGCTCGTCGTCCAGCAGTACGAACGCGATGTCGTCGGTCCTGGCGACGATCGACCACCCGGGGCCGTCGGCCCGCAACATACGCGCCCCACCCGGCGCGAAGCTCGACCGGACACGCCCGAGCGGGGGAGGGGAGTCGAGGTACTGACGTGCCTCGTCGAGAACTCGCTCCACGCGCGCGTTGAGGATGCCGGTGGCGGCGGAGGCGTCGGCATCTGGCTCCTCCGGGGTCTCGGAAGCCGACGGTTCGGCAGAGTCCGATTCGGCAGCTTCCAGTATGGAATCCGCAGGATCATCCGATTCTGCGGACGCCGTCGGCTCCGCATCCTCGTCGCCGCCGTCGCTGCCGCCCTCGCCCTCATCATCGCCGTCGGCTATCTGGCCGCGCCACATCGCCCACTGGAGGGCGACTTCGTCGGCGCCGAGACGCCGTTGCGCGGAGCCCCACACGCTCGTGTCGGGCGGCGAGAGCGGCGGCCGCATCGTGCCGTCTTCGTCGGGCTCGGGGTCGGGGTCGTGCGGCGGCGCCACTCCGGGCGCGGCGACGGCGAGTTCCAGCGGCCAGCCCGGCAGCGCGGCCACCACCGTACGCTCGTCCGGAGACAAGTCGTACTCCATCCCGCAGTCCCATGACGCGATCGCCACCGCGACCAGCGACACGTCGTGGACGATCACGGTCCAACGGGCGCCGCTCCCGTCCTGGCCGAGGACCAGGCCGTAGCCACCCGGGTACGGTTCGAGGCCGAGGACCGCACACGCCTCCGGGAAGTCGTCACCGAGCACGCTGGGGAACTGCGCGGGCGTGAGCAACACCGCCGTGAGCACATACAGCGCGTCGTCATCGACCGCGTCGGCTGTGGCAGTCGCGGCCTCGTCCGTCCCGGTCACGGAACCCTCCCCTTCGGATCGCTCGTCGGCGCACCATAACCAGTCGGCAACCCGATCGTCGAGGGTTTGCTGCACCGGAGGACGCTGCGAAGGAAACCGATGGGACCGGGCAAGGTGAGAGGTCAGGCGCGGCGCGCGGAGAGATCGGGTGACATCGGAGGGGATGGGGCGAGATCGCGTGGAATCAGCCCGGATCACGCGCACTGACCGTGCACCGACCCAGCCAGTACGGGGTCAGGCGACCGGCAACCCCATGAGCGAGCGTGCAACGGCCTGCGGCGACTCGTCGCGCTCCCGCGCCAGCGCGATGAGCGCCCGGCACGCCAGCTCCCGCACCCCGAAGGACATCGCCTCCGGCGACACCCACCCGACCGCCTCGTCGAGCGCCTCCTGGTCGTCGTCCGCGCAGGCCGCGACGTAGGTGGCGGCGGCCTCGAAGATGTTGTGCTGCCGCACGGGCTCGCGCCGTTCCGGCTTCCGCGATTTGCCGAACATACGAAACATCCGGACCGCCTTCCCTGCGGCTGCGCTCGCCTGGTGCGAATCAACGTGCCTTTCTCAAGCTAGAGTTGACGACCTGGTGACAGATAGGGGTCGGAACCGGTCGGTTGACGTGAACCGCCGGCGAGTGCCGTGCCGTGAGCTGCTTACGAGCGGTTCGAGCCGCGCGACCTCGTTGCGCCGGTCGCATCGGCCGTGTCGGTCGCGGCGTCCGGCTCGGGTGATCCAAGCGACCGGAGCGTGGCACGCAGCCACTTCAACTCCGCCGTACTCGTGGCCCGGGCCACGGTAAGAATCCCCTGCCGGAACGGGTCGTCCAACTCCTCCGCCCTGAGCGGCCGTTCGCCCTCGTAGAAGAAGCTCGCGGGCTCCTCGAGGAAGCGTAGTCGTCGCCACAGCACCTCGGCCTGGCGGGCGGGCTCGGGCAAGTGCCGCAGAAACGCGAGCAGCGTGAACCACCGGTTCTCGTCCGTGATCTCCACCTGCTCGGGTTCCGCGAGCCGCCGCACCAGCTCCGCCCTGCCCTCGGCGGTGAGGTTGAGCGTGTGGCGGGGCGCCGCCACCGCACCGGGCTGCGTCTCCCGCGCCAGCAGCCCCGCCTTCTCCAACCGCTTGATCGCCGGGTAGAGCGTGCTCTCGGCGACAGGTCGTACGTGTCCGGTCAGCGCAGTGATCCGTTTGCGCAGCTCATAGCCGTGCAACGGCGCTTCGTACAGAAATCCCAGGATGGCGAGCTCAAGCATGACCGCATTCTGCCGCATGAGCGCTGTACATCGATGTCGCTATACATCGAGACCGATGTATAGTCGCCGCGCCGAAGCAAGCCTTGGAAGCGCCGGGCAGGCGCAAGCAGAGCGGGGGACGGAACCGTGCGACAGACGGCATTCGACAAGCAGGGCAGTCAGATCCGCTGGACCGAGTCGGAGGGACTGCCTGATTCGGAGGGACTGCCTGAGGCAGTACGGCTCGACGCGGCTCGACCGGAGGTGCAGGCGGAGGCGGGCCGCGGCGAACGCGGCCCGAACGCCGCCGAGCCGCCACTCGTCTACGTACACGGCCTCGGCTCGGCATCAACCGTCTACCACGCCCACGTCGCCGCCGACCCCCGCCTCGCCGCCCGCAGGCAACTGTTCGTAGACCTGCCCGGCCACGGCATCAGCGACCGCCCGGCCGACTTCGGCTACAGCCTGGAGGAGCACGCCGACGCCCTCGCCGACGCCCTCGACGCGGCGGGCGCCGCCGGAGCCCACATCGCCGGGCACAGCATGGGCGGCGCCGTGGCCATCGTGCTCGCCGCCCGCCGCCCCGACCTCGTGTCCCGCCTCGTCCTCACCGAGGCCAACCTCGACCCCCACCCCACCCCGACGGCCGGGAGCAGCGGCATCGCCACATACACCGAGAACGACTTCGTCCACGGCGGCGGCTTCGCGGCCGTCCTCGACCGCATCGGCCCGCTGTGGGCGGCGACGATGAGGCTCGCCGACCCCCTCGCGCTGCACCGCACCGCCCTCGGCCTGGTACGCGGCACCCAGCCCACCATGCGCCACCTCCTGACGGGCCTTCCGATCGACCGCACCTACCTGGTGGGCGACGTCGACAACTACCTCCCCGGCCGCGAAGAACTCACCGCCTCGGGCGTCCACGTAGAGGTCGTACCGAACGCCGGCCACAACATCATGTTCGACAACCCCCAGGCCTTCATCAACGCGGTGGCAGGCGGCAACAGGCCGACGGCGGGCCACCACCAGCCCTGACCGGACCCGTCAGGCAAGGGGGGAGGGGCCCCTCCCCCCTCCCCCCCCACCCCCGTCACCCCTCCCGCACAGCAATGGCAAGAAAGCGCGCGTCCTCGTCCACGTACGACACCATCCGCCAGCCCGCCCCCGCGAGCAGCGGCCGCAACTGCGGCTCCGCCCGGAGGTCGTCCGGTGTGATCTGCCGTCCCTGGCGTGCGGCAAGGGCCGCGCGTCCGATGGGGTGGAAGAGCGCCAACTGCCCACCCGGCCGCACCACCCGCGCCAACTCCCGGAGATTCGCCTCCGGTTCCGGAAGGTGTGAGATCAGGCCCGCCCCGAACACCGCATCCAGCCCCCCGGTCCGAAGCGGCAGCCTGGCCACATCGCCCAGCGCCAGCCACCCGGCCCGGCCGCGCCCGGCCTGTACCGCCGCTTCCAGCATCTCGGGCGTCAGGTCGAGGCCGAGCACCGTGCCCCCGGGCCCCACCGCGTCCCGGAGCGGCGGCAGCGCACGTCCCGTCCCGCACCCGGCGTCGAGTACGGAGGCTCCGGATCGCAGCCCGAGTTCCGCGACCGCGGCCGCGTACGCCGGCCCGTCGTCCGGAAAGCGGCTGTCCCAGTCCGCTGCCCGAGCCCCGAAGAATTCCTGAATGTGCGTGTGGTCATCGGCCATCTGGCCATGATCCCTCACCGGGTCGAACGGTCCACCGCTGACTCGTCTGGCTGAGACGAGTCCTCGGTGCGCACGTTCGAACGCGGCACGATCGTTCACGGGTCCAGTCGTGTCAATTTTCAACAGCTTTCGAAATACGCCCCAGTCGTGCGCCCCCGGCCGGACTACCGTCCCGGAGCCATGGGACACCTGGACCACGCCGCCTTCGGCTGGCTGACCCCCGTGCTGTCGTACGCGATGGCCTGTATCGGCGCTGCCCTCGGGCTGCGCTGCACCGTCAGGGCGCTCTCGGCGACCGGCCGCTCCCGCCGCAACTGGCTTGTCACGGCAGCGTCCGCGATCGGCACCGGCATCTGGACCATGCACTTCGTGGCGATGCTCGGCTTCGCCGTCACCGGCACGGACATTCACTACAACGTGCCACTCACCCTCCTCAGCCTCCTCGTCGCGATGCTCGTCGTCGGCGCCGGGGTCTTCGCCGTCGGCTACGGCAAGGACCGCACCCGGGCGCTACTGCTGGGGGGCCTCACCACCGGACTCGGCGTCGCCAGCATGCACTACCTCGGCATGGCGGCCCTGCAACTGCACGGCCAGGTCCAATACGACCCCGCGCTCGTGGGTCTCTCCGTGCTCATCGCGGTCGTCGCCGCCACCGCAGCCCTATGGGCCGGACTCAACATCAAGTCGCCTGCCGCTGTTGCCGTCGCGGCCCTGGTCATGGGCGCGGCCGTGAGCAGCATGCATTACACCGGCATGATCGCCGTGAGTGTGCACGTCACCCCGTCCGGCGCAGATCTGCCCGGAGCGACTGCCATGCAGTTCATCTTCCCCCTCGCGGTCGGTCTTGGCTCCTACCTCTTCATCACCTCCGCCTTCGTCGCGCTCTCGCCCACCGCCGGTGAGCGCAGCGCCTACCGCTCTGCCGAACTCACGGATGTGGACGCGCCCTTGGCTTCCCCTCGTGACGCGATCGCCCCCTGACCGCATTCGCGCCTCTGGCCCCGTTCACCCCTCGCCCATCCACTCTCCACAACGACCGCTCATGGCCCGAAGTTCCGGTCGCAGAACAGCCGTTCCCAGATTTTTTGCAGAACCGTTCCCGTAAGCGAGGCGATCCGTGCGCACACCCCGCAAGGCCCCGGGCGCCGCCCCCCGGCCGCTCCCCCCGTCACCCTCACCCGCACGCGGCCGACGCGCGCACGCCGGGCCGCCCGCTGCCGAGGGCCACTCCTCAGGGGCTGACCGGATCGAGGGTCCATGGGCGTATGAGCGAATGGTTCGCGCTCGCACGGAACCAGGGGAGCCAGGGGAGTCAGGGGCGCGCGGTCGGCTCCGCCCGACGACTGTCCGGGCGAAGATCGTGTCTCTGCTGATGGTTCCGGTCGTCTCGCTGCTGGCCCTCTGGGGATTCGCCACCGTCACGACCGCGCAGGACGTCTCGGCCCTGCGCCAGCTGCGCCGAGTCGACGAGCAGGTGCGTACACCCGTGGCCGCAGCGGTCGCTGAGCTCCAGGCCGAACGGCGAGCGGCAGTACGGTACTTGTCCTCCCCGGCCGACGACCGTGCGGCCGCGTTCACCCAGCAGGCCAAGCGCACCGACGGCGCGCTCGCCCAGCTCCGCCTCGGTGACAAGAACACCGTCGCGGACGACGGCGACCTTCCAGGCGACGCGGCCGACCGGCTGCGGCAGTTCGTGTCCCGCGCCCAGCAACTGCCGGCCCTGCGGACGAACGCCCTCGGCCGGAAGTCGGGCTGGGATGCCGCCTACCAGCAGTACACCGACACCATCGCTCTCGCCTACGACGTGACCGGTGCGCTCACCGGTATCAAGGACGGCTCACTCGGATCCGACGCGCGCGTGGTCCACGAGTTCAGCCGCTCGGCGGAGATGCTCGCCCGTGAGGACGCCCTGCTCAGCTCGGCCCAGCTCGCGCGCACGTTCACCCTTCCCCATCACACCGCATTCGCCGGTGCCGTCGACTCTCGCCGCACCCTCACCGACACCGCCACAGCCGACCTGAGCGGCGCGGAACGTGCTGCCTGGCGCACCCTGAGCGGGCAGCCCGCGTACGCCGCGCTCCGCGCCGCCGAGGACAAGGTGCTGACCGCGACGCCGGGACGCAACGCGGCCCAGGCCGTACCGGAGGCTTCCTGGGACGACGCGCTCACCACTGTTCAGAAGGGCATGCGCGACATCGAGTCCGGTGCCGTGCGCGATGTCGTGGCCCGCGCCGATCCGTTCGCCCGAGGCCTGCTCACCCCGGCCGGGGCGGCCGTCCTCTTCGGGCTGGTGGCTGTGGCCGCGTCCCTGGTCATCTCCGTCCGGATCGGCCGCGGTCTCGTCGTCGAACTGGTCAGCCTGCGCAACACGGCACTGGAGATCGCCCGTCGCAAACTCCCCGCAGCCATGGGCCGGTTGCGGGCGGGCGAAGACATCGACGTCGAGGCCGAAGCGCCCCGGGGCCCGGCGTCCGAGGACGAGATCGGTCAGGTCGGGGAGGCGCTCGGCACGGTACACCGGGCCGCGCTGGCCGCCGCCGTGGAACGCGCCGAACTCGCCAGCGGCATCTCGGGGGTCTTCGTCAACCTCGCCCGCCGCAGTCAGGTTCTCGTCCACAGACAGCTCAACCTGCTCGACAGTATGGAACGCCGTGCCGAGGACCCGGGGGAGCTGGGCGACCTGTTCCGCCTCGACCACCTCACCACCCGGATGCGCCGCCACGCGGAGAGCCTCATCATCCTGTCCGGGGCCGCCCCCGGGCGCGCCTGGAGCGTGCCCGTTCCGCTCACGAGCGTCGTACGGGCGGCGGTGTCCGAAGTCGAGGACTACGCGCGCGTAGAGGTGCGCCGGCTTCCCGAGGCGGCAGTCACCGGAGGCGCCGTCGCCGACCTCACCCATCTGCTGGCCGAACTCGTCGAGAACGCCGCGCAGTTCTCGCCGCCCCACACCAAGGTGCGCGTCAGCGGCGAACCCGTCGGCAACGGCTACGCCCTGGAGATCGAGGACCGGGGCCTGGGCATGGGCAGAGAGAGCCTCGGCGAGGCGAACCACCGGATCGAGCACTCCGAAGCCGTCCACCTCTTCGACACCGACCGCCTCGGCCTCTTCGTGGTCAGCCGGCTTGCCGCACGGCACGGCATCAAGGTCCAGCTGCGTACCTCGCCGTACGGCGGCACCACTGCCGTCGTCCTTCTGCCCACGGCGCTGCTGGACAACTCCATCCCCGCCGTCGCGCGACAGGCAACGCCCTCCGGCCCCGACGCGGAGCGGGCACCGCTTGCCAGATCCGGCGCAGAGCGCGACGACCGAGCGCCCACTGGGGCGCGACAAGAACAACGCAGGACGCTCGCCCCGGCCCCGGCCCCGGGCCCTCGGGCCGAAAGGACAGACGACGATCGCCCTGAGAGCCCCAGCACGACTGCCTCCACCGCGCAGACTGCGGTACGCCCCGCCCTCGTCGCCCAGCCCGGTACTCCACCTACGCGCGCGACAACCGCGCCCGCGACGGTCCCCGCGCCGCCGCCCGGTGTGGCCACGCTGCGTCATCGGGCCCGGACCGTAGCTCCCGACAGCGCTCATGGGGACGGACTTCCGCGCCGCGTACGCCAGGCGAGTCTCGCCCCCCAACTGCGCGAAGCACCCACCGAGGAGCCCTCGACCGACGAAGCCGCCGACACGCGCACTCCGGAGCTGGTCCGGGACCGTATGACCGCGTACATGGGTGGCTGGGCCCGTGGCGGCGCCTCCCATGGAGGTGTCTCCCGTGTCGGCGCGGCCCAAGGCACGACCTCTCACGCCCCTGAGGTCGGCGCTGACACCGATCGCACCACCACCGGCTCTTCCGCCGCCGAAGGCGCCTGCGGCGACGACCACACGAGCGAAGGAGACCACGCATGATCGACCACCAGAGGCTCGACTCCCCGGTTCGCGCCGGGGAAGTCGACTGGCTGCTCGACGACCTGGTCCTGCGGGTCGGAGAAGTCCGGCACGCCGTCGTACTGTCCAACGACGGACTGGCCGTCGGCGCGTCCAACGGCCTCAGCCGCGAGGACGCCGAGCATCTCGCGGCCGTCGCCTCGGGGTTCCACAGTCTCGCCAAGGGAGCCGGACGCCACTTCCACACCGGAGGTGTGCGACAGACGATGGTCGAGATGGACGAAGGCTTCCTCTTCGTCGCCGCGGCCGGGGACGGTTCCTGCCTCGCCGTGCTGAGCAGTCTCACCTCGGACATCGGGCTCATCGCCTACGAGATGGCCCGCCTCGTCAGGCGTGTCGGCGAGCATCTGCACACCCCGCCCCGGCACACCCCGCCCCAGCACATCCCGCCCCGGCACACCGCGCAGCCTCCGGCCGCTGGCTGACCGGACGACGAGGGACGTCACACCCCATGACCGAGCATGAGGAGGCCGCCCCGGGGCCGGTGGGAAACCGCTGGTACGACGCCGACGCGGGTCCGCTCGTCCGCCCGTACGCCATGACGGGCGGCCGTACCGAACCGGCCGCCGGTGGCATCCGGCTCGACTTCATCGCCCTGGTCTCGATGGCGACCGACGCCCCGGGCGCCGCCGAGGAGTCGTTACTGGGGCCCGAACACCGGTCCCTGCTCGCCCTGTGCCGGACGGAGACCCAGTCGGTCGCCGAACTGGCCGCCGACGCGGATCTGCCCGTCGGGGTCGTCCGGGTCCTCATCGGCGACCTCCTCGAAGCCGGTCACATCAGCGTGCACCGGCCCGTACCGCCCGCGCAGTTGCCCGACGAGAAGATCCTGAGAGAAGTGATCGATGGCCTCCGAGCACTCTGACCCCACTCCCGCTCTCGCGCTCAAAATACTGGTCGCAGGCGGATTCGGGGTCGGCAAGACCACCCTCGTCGGCGCCGTGAGCGAGATCCGGCCCCTGCGCACCGAAGAACTGCTCAGCGAGGCGGGTGAGAGCGTCGACGACACCGACGGCGTCGACCACAAGACGACCACCACGGTGGCCATGGACTTCGGCCGCATCACCATCCGGTCGGGTCTGTCGCTCTACCTGTTCGGCACCCCTGGACAGGACCGCTTCTGGTTCCTGTGGGACGAGCTGTCGCAAGGCACGCTCGGCGCGGTCGTCCTGGCCGACACACGACGCCTGGAGGACTGCTTCCCCGCCGTCGACTACTTCGAGCACCGCCGCATCCCGTTCGTCGTCGCCGTCAACTGCTTCGCGGGCTCGCGCGCCTACGGCGCCCATGAGGTCTCCCAGGCCCTCGACCTCGACCAGGGCACCCCCGTCGTGCTGTGCGACGCCCGCGACCGCGACTCCGGAAAGGAGGTCCTGATCCGCCTCGTCGAGTACGCCGGGCGCGTTCACACCGCCCGGCTGCTCGACTCCGTCGGATGAGAGGTGCCGTTACCGCCCGGAACCCCTGCTTGCCCCTACGCGAACCATGGGTAAGGCTTGCCGCAGACCTGGGGGAAACGGGGAACGCATGAGTGGGGTGAGGCTGTAATGGCACTGAACAAGGAACTCGACTGGCTGCTCGACGACCTGACCAAGCGGGTCGAGCACGTGCGGCACGCCATCGTCCTGTCCAACGACGGTCTGGTCACCGGCGCCAGCGCCGATCTGCCCCGCGAGGACGCGGAACACCTCGCCGCGGTGTCCTCGGGGCTGCACAGCCTGGCCAAGGGGTCCGGCCGCCACTTCCGGGCCGGCCGGGTGCGCCAGACGATGGTCGAGTTCGACGAAGCGGTTCTCTTCGTTACGGCGGCGGGCGACGGGAGTTGTCTGTGCGTGCTGGGCACCGCCGAGGCCGACATCGGCCAGATCGCGTACGAGATGACGCTGCTGGTCAATCGTGTCGGTGAGCACCTCGGCGTCGCGGCCCGGCGGCCCGGCCCATCGGTATCCGGCCTCTGAGCAGCGGTTCTACGGCGAAGACTGTCCACCTGGCGAAAGTTATCCACAGGCCCGGCGGGATGTCTGCATGGAGGGCTACGGTCGTCACCGAGAGTATTCGCACTCGCGGGGGAGGACCTCATGACCACTACGACCACGGCCGAAGTGAGCGGAAAGACAGCCGCGTTGGGCCGAGCGGCGCAGCAACTGGATCTGAAACGGGGGGAATTCGACCTTGCCGTGCAGCTCGGCCACGTCCGCACGGCGCGGGAAGACCTCAGCGCGCGCCCACGGGTCGCCCAGGAAGAGATCGAGCGGATCCGCTCGGCCGAAGGCTTCCCGGAAGCGTTGCGCGAACGAGTCCGCGTGGTGGGCACGGCGGAGGCGTCGCAGTTGCTCGACGTCCCCGCCCACCGTTTCACGCGGCTGGCCCGCGGGGGCCACTTCACGCCGGTCAAGTGCTACCTCAACCGCTACAGGGCCGTCGTCTGGCTCTACCTTGCCGAAGAGGTGACCGACCTGGCCCTTCGGCATCCGGAGCTGCTCAACGACCGGCAACTACCCAAGGAGACGCTGGTCCGGCTGGGCGCGGGCGAGGACCGGCGCCCGCGCAACTGGCGTGGCCGCCGCGCCGCCATGCTGCTGCAGCAGACCGAGGACCCGTGGGAGCGTGCCGCAGGCATCGCCTCCGCGCTCGACGCCGCGCATCTGGCAGAGGTGGTCACGGACCCCTACGAGCGAGCGTATCTGAGCCGACTCCGACCCGAAACGGTCCGGGTCGGCCCGGATTCGCCCGCCGCTCGGGAGATCATCGAGCGGCTGCAACTGGCTCAGGACCCGGACGAGGTCCTGTGGTACCGCATGGATCTCGCGCAGCACCTGAGCACCGCCCGCTCGACCCGTCCGGCACCGCGGCCGGAGTGGGGGCGACCCACGATCGGTGCGGCCGCCACCGCGCGCCCGGTCCACGTGCGTGGGCCGGCTTCCACTCCCGGAGCGGTGGAACCCAAGCAGAGCCAACCCAAGCGGAGTGACCTCAGCCAGAGCGAACCCCAGGGGAGGGAACTCGCGCCGGTCGGGGTCGAGCGGGTGGATCCGGGAGCCCGCCACGGAAGGCTGAGACGTGGCCTGGCCCGCTTGCGGCGGCCCAGGACGGCCGTCCGCTCGACGACCACCGCGCCCTGATCCCGGTGGCGGCGATGACGGGGAGAGGGCTCCTCAGTGGGATCGGGGCGGCGGTCGGATCAGCTCTGCACCGAATGCTGTGCGGTGGCCGGAAGCCGCCCGCGCCGCCCTTGTCCGCGCCTGCGGGTGCGGTCCCGCTGCGGCCACATCAGCACGTACGTCGTGGAGAACACCACGAACGCGAGACGTATCAGGCCCTGTGCCGAGTCGTCCGGGACGACGAAGACACTGCCGTACAGGGCGATCAGCGCGAGCCAGCTCCACCACGGCACCAGCCGGCGCTGACCGATCACGTCCCAGAGCAGTGTGCCCAGCAGGACGGACGCCGTGTAGTACGTGTAGACGCTCGGGTCGAGGACGATGCGGGCGTTGGCGCCGAGCAGCACCACGGCCGTCCAGCGTTTGCGCCAGACCGCGATGCCGCCGAGCACCAGGCTCAGCGCGGCCTGGGCGGGCCGGTCCCAACCGGGGGTCTCGGCATCGCCGACGCCCAGCCAGCGCAGCGCGGAGGCGGGTTGGTTGGGTATCGCGAATCCGGTGGCGGCGAAACTGTCCGCGTTGCCGAGGAAGAACGGCAGCCAGGCCAGGGCGACGAGCCCCGCGCACCACAGCCCGGCCCGCAGCCACGACTGTCTGGGCAGCGCGAAGAGCAGCATGGCGAAGCCCAGCGCGGTCGGTTTGGAGTCCATGGCCAGGGCGAGCCAGATGCCCGTTCCGGCCGCGTTGCCACGGGTGACGGCCCGCACGGCGAGGGTCGTGAAGAGCAGCGCCAGCACATCGTCGAGGTGGCCGAACCGGACCGAGACCTCGATCCACATCGGGATGAAGGCCAGTCCCGCGATGAGGACGCGCTGGCGCAGCCGCTGATGGTTGGTTCCCGTGCCCAGGAAGTGCCAGGCGGCGCTGCGGCCGACCAACACCAGGATCACCAGGCCGAGCACCGACATCAGCGCCGCGGCGAGGAACTGCCCGGTCGAGTCGGGGAACGGGTTGAACAGGCCGGCGATCAGAAAGCTGACCGGCCCCATCTGCAGCTCGGGATGGTGGGCGTACAAGTTGAGCCCGCCGGTGCCGTCGCCGGACGGCCCCTGGTAGATCAACTCCCCGCCGGTGCGCAGGTAGTGCCAGGAGAAACCGCCGTTCGGCTCCACCACGACGAACCAGAGAGCGGTCCATGCGGTGAGCAGCACGAGGTGCATCCGCTGACTGATGGCCGGCACGTGTGTTCAGCTCCTGTTTCCCCGCCGGGTACGTCGACTGCTCGCAGGGGCCTGCTGAGCCCGGCAGGGAAGACGGGAGTCCGGTACGACTCGTTCATCGGGGCGCGCAATTGTGCTTCCGCCCACACCCGAAGGGTGACGAATGGGTCAGCTCACGCTGATCACCTTGGCGACGCTCGGTACGCCGTCTGTATTGAGGGCGAACAGCAGGTACGTGCCGGGGAGCGCGACTCCCGGGTCGCTCGGGATGGAGAGGTCGTAGGAGCCTTCGCCGACCTGCCGGAACGTCAGCGGCACGCGCCGCTGGTCATTGTCGATGGAGTGGGTAGCGGCCCCCGAGCGGACCAGGGCGAAGGCGCTGACGGGTGCCCCAGTGGTGACCGGCAGCGTCGAGCCGAGCGCCACATGGGTCGGTGGGGTGCTGGTGATCACGGGCCGGGGCCGCTCGCTGCCGTCCGGGTTCAACAGGTAGGGCGGGGTGAAGACCGCCCCGTTCAGGTGATTGGTCGCGCAGTCGCCACAGAGCCCGCCGCCACCCGAGAAGATCCGTCCGTCGGGCAGCAGGTTCGCGGTGCTGTGATAGTTGCGGGGGACCGACATTGTGGCGAGCGGTGTGAAGCGGCCGGTGGCCGGATCCCAGATCTCCGGGGTCATGACCGATTTGGCGTCGCTGAAGGGAACCGGGGTCTCCTGGCCGCCGAAGACCGCGACCTTTCCGTCCGGCATCACCACACTGTTGCTGAAAGCGCGGGCGGCGGCCATGTCGCCGGTGCGGGTCGCCGTGGGCCGTGCGCCCCCGTTGAGGTCGACCGTGTAGGCACGGCGGGTGGCGGGGGTGTCCTGGTAGGCGGGCGCGCCGCCCAGGGTGAGCAGCTTGCCGATGTCGTACGAGACGGCGTTGCCGTTCATGGCGTCCTGGCTGTCGGCCCGTGCGCCGGCGGGGGTGATGCTGCCGTCACCATCGGTGGAGATCCAGTTCATCTGCTTGCTGGGGCCGAACTGGAGGACGCGACCCTGGGAGGTGGCGTGCAGCCACATGTGGTTGTCGGCCCGGTAGGCGCCCTTGGGGTCGGCGGTCATGGCGCCCTCGACCGGCACGCCCGGGAGCTTGCGCCAGGTGTGGGCGGTAGCCGACCACACTTCACCGTCCTTGGGGCCGTTCCCGCCGCTCCAGGACCCGCCGAGAACGAACGCGTCACCGTTGGAGAGCAGCGTCATCGCCTGGTAGCCGCGGGCGATGTTCATGTCGGCAGTCGAGGACCAGGTGTCCGTACGGGGGTCATAGATGCTCGCGCGCGACGCGTTGCTGCCGCCGGTGACCAGCACCCGCCCGTCGGCGAGCAGCACGATGCCGGGGCAGAACATGTCGTGCCCGGTGTTGTCGACGCGGCGCTGGGTCACGCGGCCGGTGGCGAGGTCCATGACGGCAGTCTGGGTGTAGCCGTTGCTGCCGCCATATCGGTCGACGGCGTACGCCGACCAGGCCAGCAGTCTGTTGCCGGGCAGGACGGCTGTGGCGACCGGTACCAGGGGGAATCCGGTGACCGGTCCCCAAGAGCCCGACACCGAGGGGTCGCTCGGGCCGCTGAGTCGGATCTCGGCTGCGGAGCTCCAAAGGCCGCGCTGCCCTGCCTCGCTGAGGGCGACGAGTCGTACGTACCGTGCGGAGACGGTGCGGGTGAAGGTGGCGGTCTTCACGGTCGCGTCGTCCTTCCAGTGGCCGCTCGCGACCAGCGCGTCGAACGAGGCGCCGTCGAGGCTGGTGGAGACGGCATAGGTGCCGATGCGGCCGTTCAAGCCGGTCTGACGCGGCTGATAGGTGAGTGCGGAGACTGCGGTCGTGCGGTGCATATCGATGACCAGGGCGTGCGGGAGCCTTGCGGTCTTCGGTGACCATCTGCTGTGCCAGACGGTAGTGGGATCACCGTCCAGGACATTGGCGGCGCGGTCGTTCTCCTGGGTCGTCTCCTCGTCGGTTGCGGAGGCTGTCCAGCCGACGACCGGCAGGAAGGCGGTGGACGGCGCCGCAAGGCCGGGGTCACCCAGGAGTTGGACATCGGCTCGGGAGGCGAGGGAGGCGGGCGGGGAGCTGGGGGATGTCCGCTCCATTCCGGCGGCCCAGCCGTCGCGACCAGCGGCCGGTGTCGTAGCCGAGAGCTGTACGTAACGGGTGCCCTGGCCGGCGAAGTCGAGGGTCTTGGTGGTGGTGTCGTCGGCCAGGATTCCGGTGGCGACGGGTTTGGTCCAGCGCCGCCCGTCCGTACTGAGACGGATGGCGTACTCGGTGACGCGGCTGCCGCCGCCGGTCCTGCGCGGCTGGTAGACGAGCGCGGAGACGACGTCGGTGTGGTGCATGTCGATGGTGAGGGAAGTGCCGCTCGCCGTGACGCTCCAGCCGGACTGGGCCAGGACGGGTGCGGTGGGGCGCATGGCGTCGGCGGGCGCCACTCCGTGGTGGGGAGACGTGTTGGGGTCGATCACAGGGGAGGCAGGGCGGCCGGCGACGGCCGCGTCGCTCGGGGTGACCAGTGGCAGCAGTGCGGCGGTCGTCGTCGCAGCCGCGAGAAGGACGAGAACACGTGGTCTGAGGCGGGTGAGACGGAATGACCTACGCGAGAACCTGAGTGTCACACGAGCCCCTCGGCTGAGATGTGGTGGCAATGTTCTGGCTGAAACTAGGACATGTGGATGCTATGTCAAGGTGAGCGGCCGGAATTGCCCCGAACCCCGGGCTTGGGCAAGTTGCGGCGCGGGAGCGGCGGGTGGCCCCGCTTGACCCTTGATGGTCCAGACCAATAGCGTCGCCGAGGTATGCGCACCGCACGTCTCTTCGCACCTTCTTCCCACCCTCGGGCACCGTCCGCGCACCTTTCGGCAGGCGAATCTATCCGCATACGTACAGAAGAGAGCCTCATGCGTCGAAGACTTCTCGGCAGAGCAGCCGCAGCTGGCTGCGCCCTCGCCCTTCTTGCCGCGATCGCCCCCGCGGCGTCGGCCCGCGATGGCCAGGGCATGGAAGAAGCCGGCCGACTCCGGGGCGTACAAGGTCTACCGCGACCGTAGGGCCGGATCCGCGTGGCTCTTCGACAGCACGACGCTGTGGACGTACGGCGACCGCAGGTGCTGCGGACCAAGACCGCGTACAGACGCGACCGGGGCTGGGCGGGTCCATGGTCTGGTCGCTGGACGGCGACACGGCGAACGGCGAACTGATGGCGGCCATCGAGCGCAGGCTGTCCCACCGGTGAGGCACCGGCCGGCAGTTGCCCGAAGCGGGGGCCACTGCCGGCCGGACTCTCTCGTGGGCTGGACCGGCGGGGGCGAGGCGGTTTGACGCGACACCATGCGCCGCTCACGTGGCCGCGCTGCGTCGTGCTCTGTTGAGCAGCCACTCGGCCTCGCCCCCGGAGCAGAGCCCCCGCCCGGCCCGGCAGGCTTTAGCGGGCCACCTCGTAGGCCGCCACGCTCGCTCGGCGGCCCGCGAGGGCCAGCAATGCGACGCCTGTCAGGGTCCCGGCGACGAGTACGGTCGCCCCGGTCCATGCGGCGTAGCCGACCGCGTCCGTGAAGGCCGCGCCCGGGTTGTTGGCGCCTGCTGCCAGCCGGTCCGTGAAGTGGGAGGTCATCAGGGTGCCCAGGATGCTGGTGCCCAGGACCGCGCCGACCTGGCGGGCCGCGTTGACCGTGCCGCTCGCCTCGCCCTCGCGGCCGCGCGGGACATGGCTGACGCCGAGTGCGGTGGAGGGCGCGTTGGCCAGTCCGCAGCCGAGGCCGAAGACGACGAGGGCGGCGGCGTACCCGGTGAAGGTGTCGTCCGGCTCGACGGTGGCGAACAGTGCCGCGCCGAGGGCGGCCAGGAGGAGCCCGGCGACGATCAGCGGCCGGGGACCCCACTTGCGTACGAGGATGCCTGCCGCCACCGACGCGGCGATGAAGGTGACGAATTCCGCCAGGAGTTGGACGCCCACGTCCAGGGCGCTCAGTCCGCGTACCTGCTGGAGCCACAGGACTTGCAGCAGTGAGATCCCGACGAAGCCGAAGAGGACGGTGGCGGCGAGCAGCAGGGAGGCACTGTAGGACGGGTCGCGCATCAGGCGCAGGTCGATCATGGGGTGGTCGCGGCGGAGTTCGACGGCGACGAAGGTGCCGAGGAGTACGACTGCTGCAGCGAGTGAGGAGAGCGCGCGGGCGGAGGCGTAGCCGTGGTGGCCGCCGTCGATCAACCAGTAGATGAGCAGGGCGAGTCCGGCCGTGCCGAGCACCTGGCCGGCCCAGTCGGGGCGGCCGCCGGGGACGCGTGACTCCTCCACCCGGGTCAGCGCCACGAGGACGGCCAGGGCGCCGAGTGCGAGGTTCAGCCAGAAGGCCGCGTGCCAGGTCCACCATCGCAGTGCGAGCCCGGCTGTGACCGGGCCGATGGCCAGGCCGAGCCCCGAGGTCGCGGCCCAGGCGGAGATGGCCCCCGCGCGGCGGCGCGGGTCGGGGAAGGCGTGGCTGACCAACGCGAGCGAGCTCGGCGTGATGAGCGCCCCGCCGAGGCCCGCGAGGGCCTGGCCGACCAGGACCGTCGGCAGGCTGGACGCGAGGACCAGGACCAGTCCACCCGCGCCCATCGCCGCGGCGCCGGCGAGGAAGACCCTTCTGCGGCCCCACCGGTCCGAGAGGGCGCCGGCGCCGAGGACGAAGGAGGCGACGACCAGGGTGTACATGCTGGGCACCCAGACCAGGTCGGCGGGGGCGATGTCGAGGTCGTCCTGGACCGCGCTGAGCGTGCCGATGGTCTGGGTGGTCTGGAGGAAGACGGTGAACAGGCCGAGGCAGGACGCCACCAGGACGGCCATGGGGCTGCCCTTGGAACGGAGTTCAGCGCGCGGCATGCGGTACCCCCGAGAGCGCGGCCTTGACCTGGCGGGTGATCTCGTCGGCGAGCACTTCCTCCCGGCCCGCCTCGACCGCGTCGAGCACCTGGTGGGCGACGTCGACGGGGCTCGTCTTCGGCTGGTCGACGCCTGCGGCCATGTCGGTGTCGATGAAGGCCGCGTGTACGGCGACGGTCAATGTGCCCTGCGGGCGCAGTTCTTCGCGTATCGCGTTGGTCATCGACAGCGCGGCCGCCTTGGAGACACCGTACGAACCGATCTGCGGGAGGGTGTGCCAGGACAGCACGGAGAGCATGTTGACCACGGCGCCGCCACCATTGTCGGCGAGTACGGGGGCGAAGGCGCGGCACATCGCGAGGGTGCCGAACAGATTGGTCTCCAGCTCCGCCCTCGCCCCTTCGAGTGAGTCCGCCCCGATCAGGGAACTCCCGCTCAGAATCCCCGCGTTGTTGAGGAGAAGGGAGGTGTCGGAGCAGAACTCGGCGGCCGCGGAGACCTGGGCGGGGTCGGTGATGTCGAGTGCGACCGGGGTGAGACCCGGGTCGGTCACCGTGCGTGGATCGCGCGCCGCCGCGTAGACGGTCTTGGCACCCCGCTCCAGCAGGGCGAGGGCGAACGCACGCCCCAGTCCTCGGTTGGCGCCGGTCACGAGTGCCGTGGTGTTGCGCATGCGTGTCTTCTCTCGGGAGTTGTGGAAGGCAGTCCGGTCCGGAGCCCAGTGGGTTGGAAATCTGGACTCACCCTAGCGCAGTGGGTTGGATATTCAAATGGATAGGGGTTCGCGTGGACGTGGGGCGAATGATGGGTGCGAGGAAGGCAGGGGAGAGGGGTGGGAGAGGTGGGGAGCGATTGAGAGGGAGGGTGTTGTGGTGGTTGATGTGGTGGTGCGCGGTGGCGGGGTTCAGCTCGCCGCTTCGACCTCCAGGTAGCGGTGGCGGCGCGCTCCCCGGTACTCCAGCGACTCCCAGCCCAATGGCCGCAGTGCGTCCGCGCACCGGCGCAGCGCCTCGGGTTCCTCCTGGGCCGCGCCGCTCCCGGCCGGGCCCAGCCACTCCACGCGTACGACTGCGGGCTGGTCGGCCGGGGCCACGCGGTAGCCCGTCGTGGTCCGCTCTCCGGCGGCGTCCACGGCCGACGGCGGAATGCCTGCGGCCTCCAGGGTCAGGGCGACCGCGCGCACCATCTGCCTCCGCTCCCAGGCGGCGGGCGCGGAGAGCGGGTCGGGGTGCTCGGTGTTCATCAGGCGCCGGATCTGTCGCAGCCCCTCGAAGGCGACCCGTACCGCGGCCTTCCGCTGGGCGGGCGGTTCCGTCGGTGCGGGCCCGTCGCCGGTCGCCGCCTCGAAAGCCGCTGCCCCGGGCCGCTCGCCGTGCTCGTGGGGAGGCGTCACCGTGATCCCTTCTCTGGGTGCCGGGGACGGTAAGTGTGGCCGACCTGACGGGGGTGCGGAGCCTGAGGGCCGCCTGAGCCGCTTTAATGGGGAAAAGTTTGCGCCATGTGAGACAGATTGTCCGCTACGCGCAGGGGTACACACCGCTGCAGGCCGGTCTGCGGCTGCTGCCCGCGCCGCTCGGCCTGATCGTCACCTCGATGACCACACCCGCGCTGATGCAGGCTTCCCCATCCGGCACGTGATGGGCGCCGGACTGGTCGCGATGGCGGTGGGGCTCGCGCCGCCCTGGGCCGTCCAGTAGTTCGCCGAGGTGGGCTACCCGGCCTTCGGTGTCGCCCTGACGGTGCTCGGCCTCGGTGTGGCAGTGGCCACCACGGTGGCGTCCGTGACCCTCATGGACGCCGCACCCACGGACGATGTCGGCGGCGCGGCCGCGATCGAGGAGACCTGCTACGAACTGGGCGCGGCCATGGGGGTGGCCATCCTCGACAGGCTCGCCACCGCCCTGTACACGGCCGATCTGCCGTCGCTCGACCTGACCGGGCCGGGCGCCGACAAGGTGCGTGACTCCGTCGGTGAAGCGGCGCACGTGGCCGACGAGATAGGTGGCTCGGCCGGCAAGGCGCTGCTCGACACCGTCTCGTACGCCTACAGCACGGCCGTGACCCCGGCCTTCCTGGTCGCCGTGGGCCTCCCACTCGCCGCCGCCGCGATGGTGTGGGCGTGGATTCCGAGGGACCTGTGCCCGACGGGGAACGCGCACTGAGGCGTACGGCCCGCGGCTCCGGCCCGGTCAGTCGCCGTGACCGGGCCGCAGACCGGCCAGCTTGTCGGGGTTGCCCTGGAAGCGCAGCTGGTGGATGCGTCCGTCCAGCAGGTCGAAGCTGAGCGCGCCCACCGGGTGGCCGTGCACGCTGAAAAGCAGGCCCTGCTCGCCGTTGAGGGACGCGGACCGGGCCTCCAGGGCTTCCAGGCCGGGCTTGGCGAGGACGCCGAGCATCCACCGCGCCACATGGTCGGCGGTGTGCACCGGCCGTCGGGCGGCGGTGACCTTGCCGCCGCCGTCCGACCAGGCGGTCACGTCGGGGGCGAGCAGCTCCATCACGGCGTTGAGGTCGCCGCCCTGGCAGGCGGCGATGAAACGGCGGGTCACCAGGGAGCGCTGCTCCGCGTCGGTGTCGTACCGGGGGCGGCGAGCCTGGACGTGCTCCCGTGCGCGGTGGGCGATCTGACGGATCGTCGGCTCGGGGCGTTCGAGGACCTCGGCGATCTCCGCATGGCTGTAGCCGAAGACCTCACGCAGCAGGAACACCGCCCGTTCGACGGGGCTGAGGGATTCCAGGACGACCAGCATCGCCATGGAGACGCTGTCGGCCAACTCCGCCTCCTCGGCGATGTCGGGAGTGGTGAGCCAGGGTTCGGGCAGCCAGGGGCCGACGTATGCCTCACGGGTGACGGCGGCCGAAGTGAGCCGGTTCAGCGCCAGGTTGGTGACCGTGCGCACGAGGTACGCCTTGGGTTGCCGGACCCCGCCCCGGTCGGTCTGGGACCACTTGAGCCAGGCGTCCTGGAGGATGTCCTCGGCGTCGCTGACGGTGCCGAGCATGCGGTAGGCGGTGGCGAACAGCAGCCGCCGGTGCTCGGTGAACGGGTCGGGGGCAGCGTCTTCGGCGGTCGTACGGATCACGGCGGTCAGGCTGTCAGACACCCAGGGTGCGGGCAAGTGAGCGCACTCCTTCGACACTGTCGGCGTGGCTCGGCTTCCAGCCCAGCTCCTCCTTGGCCTTGCTGCTGTCCAGGCGCAGATTGGTCGCCATGACGGTGTGTGCGAGCGGGGCGGGCTTGAGCAGCCACAGCGGGACGCGCAGCGGAGCCGGGGCGCCGAACGCCTCGGCGACGGCGCGGACGTGGCTGCCGAAACCGGTCGGCAGGTCGTCCGCGATGTTGTACGCCTGTGAGGGGCGGCCGTGCCCGACGGCGGCCGCGACCGCGCGGGCCGCGTCGTCCACGTTTACCCATGCCAGCTCCCGGCCGTGGTCGGCGACGACCGGCAGCCTGCGCTTGCGCAGCATGGCGAGGACCGTCGTGTCGGTGACGTCCTTGCCGTAGAAGAGGCCGAAGCGCAGGCTGACCGCGTCGATCCCGTCGGCGGTGAAGGCCAGCTCCTCCTTGGCGCGCATCGCGCCGACGTGCTGCTCCAGCCAGGGGTTGGTTCCAGCCGGGCCGAACGGCGTGCCGTCTTCGGTGAGGGGCCGGTCGCCGTGGTCGCCGTAGCCGTAGCCGAACATCATGTTCTCCAGGACGATCCGGCGGGCGCCGGTGGCCCGGGCGGCTGCCAGCAGGTTGGATGTACCCCGCACGCGCAGGGCGTTGGTGCCCGCCATCTCCTGGTGGCGGATCAGGGACGTGCCCTGAAGCGCGGTGGCCGCGTGGATGACGACGTCGAACGCCATCCCGTCGACCGCCCGCAGCACCGCGTCCCCGTCCAGCAGGTCCGCCCGTACCGTGTGGGACGCGCCGCGCCCGAGTCCGGCCACCTCGTGGCCCGCGGCGGTCAGCTCCCGCACGGCCCGCTGCCCCAGCACGCCGCTCGCCCCTGCCAGCAGAATCCTCATCGCCGTTGCCTCCGTCTCGCGTCTCCACCGTGGTGACGTCCATGGGACAAGCGGGGGAGCGCGGACGTGACAGCCTTGGATGTGACCTGTGTCACAGCTTCAGGTGGTCGACGCCGATCTTGTCGGTGGTGTCGGGATCGCCGCCGAGCCGGTGGACGAGGACCCAGGTGCCGTCCGGCAGGGCGCCCGCGAAGACGGAGGCGTCCTTGGTGGCCCCGTTGTGCCAGAGCAGGCGACCGGCCCGCTGCCAGGACGGGGCGGGCTCGCCCAGCCGGCGTTCGACGAGCAGCGAGGTGACCAGCCGGGAGGCCGCGACCGGGGTGGCCCACAGGCCGCCGGCCGGGAGGATCGCACCGGTCATCGTCCACGGTCCGAGGGGGCGGCCGAAGAGTCCGCGCGCGACCAGGCGCCGCTCGGGCGCCGGAGCGGAGGTGACGTCGGTGATGTCGAGCGGACTCAGGACGTACTCGTTGAGAAGTTGCTCGTACGGGGCGCCGCCTGCGGCCGCGAGTGCCGAACCCAGCACCGCGTAGCCGAAGTTGGAGTACTCCTCGTCCTGGCCCGGGGGCGCGGTGGCCAGGGTGTCGAGGCGGCGGACGAGCGCGTCGAGTGCCTCGGTGTCGAACGGGGCGTACGGATCGCGGCGGTTGAGGCCCGGAGGGAGCCGGGGCAGGCCGGAGGTGTGGGTCGCCAGGTGCCGCAGGGTGATGCCGGTGCCCGCCGGTGCGGGCAGAAAGCGTTCGAGGGGGTCGTCGAGATCAAGCGCGCCCGCGGTGGCGAGGCGGACCAGCAGTGTGCCGGTCAGGGGCTTGGTCAACGAACCTATCTGGACGAACAGTTCGGGGTCGTGTCCGTGCTCCACCCGAGGCGGGGCGGAGCTGCTGAGGATGCAGAGGGGTACGGGGCGCACCCTTCCATGATCACTGATGCGGGTGCGCGGGTGTGCGGCGGGCCCGCCCCGACCGAGGCGAGGCGGGCCCGCGAGCTGCTGCCCGGCGTCAGCCGCGGGGCAGTGTCAGGCCCTGGATCTGGGGAAGCGCGGTCCAGTCGTTGGACGCGATGGTCGCGTGGGACTTGGCGAGCAGCGCGATACGGGCCCGGGCGTCGGCCGGGGGCGGGTTCTTGCCGTCCAGGGCCGGTGCGACGTTGTGGGCGTCGGTCATCACCAGCAGATAGTGGTGGGCGTCGTACCAGGCGGTGTCGATGGTGCCGTTGAGATAGGTGGCGGCGTCGCCGTCGAACAGGACGAACCACGGGCGCAGCGAGGCGTCCGCGTAGCGGGCGCGTGGATCGGCGGGCTGGGCGCCGTGGACCGTGGGGAAGATCTGGGCCTGGGCGGTGCGTCCGGCGGTGTGCAGATCGCGGAGGTACGTCGCGTACTCCTTGTCCGTCCACAGGGTGTCGGTCGGATTGCCCTCCTCGACCGTGCCCGGGATGATCTCCAGGATCACCTTTCCTGCGAGCTGTGCGCGGGTGGGCCAGTTCCCGGCCGTGGCCGCCTCGTCGAGGGTGGCGTACTGGCCGCCGCCCGGCTTGGCCAGCAGGTCGGCCGGGCGGAAGACGGCGGACCCGAGGTGGGCGCTGATCGCCTGGTCCAACTGGGCCGGGCCGAGGCCGAAGCGGGACTGGAACCCGGCCTTCATCTCCAGCTTGATCATGAGCGGCGCGTGCCCGGGGTGGGCTCCGAGCCAGACCCGTACGTCGTCCAGGCAGCTCTCCAGGTTCTTGTTGGCGCCACCGGAGTAGAGCTGCGCGGGCGTGCTCGCGTTGACGCAGTTGTTGCTGTTGCCCAGGGGGTTGGAGTGGCTGACCTTCCACTCCTTGGTGATGAAGTCGTCCCACACATCGAGCTCGATCATGGAGGTACCGGTGTCGAGCGCCTGCGCCAAGTACGGGAAAGCGGCCGGGTCATAGGTGTTGTGCAGGCCCGACGACGTGGCGCCGGACAGCGGCAGGCCCTCGGCTCCGGCGGCCGAGGCACTGGTGCCGCCTCCCGCGCCGACGAGCGCGAGGCCGATGGCGACGGCGCCGGCCAGCGCGGCGCGCAGACGGGGAACGCGGCCTCTGGGCAACGGTTCTGACACGGGCACGGGGACCTCCTGTGGGGGGACGACTCTTCGTCGGACGGTGACAGCAGAGTGTGAATCGACGAAGTCATGACAAGCAACACAAGCTGCATTCCGGTTGTCTCCGCAGAAACGAACGACAGCGGAAGGGAAGGGGGTCGGGCGGCCCCCCGGCACCTCGGCGCTCCCTGGCTCCCTGTCTTCGGCCGTTCCGGCGACGGCCGTTCCGGCCACGGGCGTTCCGACCACGGGCGTTCCGGCGACGGCCGTTCCGGCCACGGGCGTTTCCGCTGACCGAAATGCGCTCTGGCCGCCCCGTGGTCCGCACAGCAGGATGCTGTCCGGCTCGGGTGGTGCTCGGCGCGTCGCCCACGCGGCCGGGAGAAGGGGGATGCGGATGACCGGAAGAGCGCCGGCCCGAACAGCGCCGGCCTGCGGGGCGATGAACCGGAGGCCGTTGATCCGGAGGCCGGTGACTCGTAGGTCGGTCACTCGTAGGCCGGTACGGCAACTGCTGCGCGCGGCCGTCGCGTTGGGCCTTGTCGGTTTGGGCGGAACGGCCGCCACTTCGGCCGCCGCCTCCTCCGCCCCCGCTACCCCGGCCGTCGCCGCCTGCACTCTGGACACCGCGGCGCACGGGCTCGCCAGCAGCCCGTCGCGGGGAGTCGAGTGCCTGCGCACCGGAAAACGCCCGCACCGGAAAACGCCCGCGCACCTGAGAAACATGCGCGCGCCTGAGAAACGCCCGCGCACCTCAGACCCGCACGTCCCTCAACCGGCTGGGAGGCCGAGGCAATGACCCGTGCCGCATCCCGTACCGCATCCCGTACCGCAGTACGTTCCAGACGCAGACGCGCGTTCCTCGGCGCGGCCGCGGCCTGTGGCACCCTCGTGCTCGCCCTCGTCGGCGCGCAGCCCGGTTCGGCAGCGCCCGCGCCCGCTCCCGACGGGCCCGCCCTCAAGGTCGACCGGACCACCGGCATCCGCGACGGCGACATCGTCAGCTTCCGGATCACCGGCGGCCCGCCCAAGGAGTACGTCTGGGTCGAGCAGTGCGTGGCGACCCCCGGCGGGGGAACGGCCTGCGACGAGAACACCGCGCGCCAGTTCCGCGTCTACCCCGACGGCACCTACCAGCTCTCGCCCAAGAAGCTCTACACGCGCCTGGACACCCCGGCCGGGCCGGCCGACTGCCGGGCCGCCACCGCCGCGAACCGGTGCCTGATGGCGCTCACGGACAACGCGGGCGCCGTGCTCACCACCGTGCCCCTGCGCTTCCCGCCGCTCGCCCCGCTCGAAGCGCCGCCGACCCTGCGCGCCACGCCGAACAGCGGGTTGACGGACGGTCAGACCGTCCACCTCGGAGGGCAGCGGTACGAGCCGCAGTACCACATCCCGATCCTGGAGTGCCTGGCCGGAGCGGCCGACACTCTCGCCTGCCGCCCGGGCGGCCGTCCGCCCGCGACCACCGACCAGGGCCGGATCGACCAGGACAGCACCCTCTCGGTCGCCTTCACGACGATCGACGGGCGCGCGGTCGACTGCCGCAAGGACAACTGCGAGCTGGTCGCGTTCGCCTCGCGCTACCACGGCCCGTCGACGGTCCGCACCCCGGTCAGCTTCGCCCCGGTGCCGCCCGCGTCGCACTGACGCCACCCCGGCCGACGGGCCCGGCCGCCCGGGTGCGGGGGCGGCGGCGCCACTTGGCTCCCCCCGGATGGCCACCCCCGGCCGTGTCGTACGGCCGGGGCGGGCTCTCTCCCGTCGATGATGCGCAAATGCGCAGGTTCAACGCCAAACAGGTACTGGTCGGGCGTCCGCTGGACACCTCACGGCTCGGCGAGACGCTGCTGCCCAAACGACTGGCCCTGCCCATCTTCTGCAGCGACCCGCTCTCCTCGGTGGCGTACGCGACCGAGGAGATCCTGCTCGTCCTGGCGCTCGGCGGTGTCACACTGCTGCATCTGGCCTGGTACGCGGCGGCCGCGATCGTCTTCCTCCTCGTCGTGGTCGTCGCCTCCTACCGGCAGACCTGCTACGCCTATCCCGGCGGTGGCGGCGCCTATGTGGTGAGCGCCGAGAACCTGGGTGCCACCGCGGCCCTCACCGCGGCGAGCGCCCTGCTCGTCGACTATGTGCTCACCGTCGCCGTCTCCGTGGTCTCCGGTGTCGCGGCCATCACCTCGGCCGTACCCTCGCTCCACGACCACCAAGTGGCGCTGTCCGTGGGCTTCGTCACCGTCCTGACCCTGCTGAATTTGCGCGGCGTGCGCGAGTCCGGCCGCATCTTCGCCATTCCCACCTACGGCTTCGTCGCCGTCATCTACGTGATGTTCCTGATCGCCGGCATCCGCCTCGCCACCGGCACCACCATCCGGGCCGAGTCGGCGCACCTGCCGATCCACCAGGCGGGCACCTACACGGGCATCGCCCTGGTGCTGCTGGCGATGCGGGCGTTCGCGTCCGGCTGTACGGCGCTCACCGGCGTCGAGGCGATCAGCAACGGGGTGCCCGCCTTCCAGAAGCCCAAGAGCCGCAACGCGGCGGCGACCCTGGCCGCGATGGGCTTCCTGTCGGTCACCATGTTCGTGGGCATCACCATGCTCGCCCTGGTCTACAAGGTGCACGTGACGGCGGACCCGGCCGAGCTGGGGCTGCCGCCCGGCACCGCCACCTCGACCGCGCTGGCCCAGATCGCCCGGGCCACCTTCGGCCACGTCGACATCCTCTTCTACCTGGTGCAGGCGTTCACCGCGGGCGTCCTGGTCCTCGCCGCCAACACCGCCTTCAACGGCTTCCCGATGCTCGCCTCGATCCTCGCCCGGGACCGGTACGCGCCGCGCCAGCTCTACAACCGGGGAGACCGGCTCGTCTACTCCAACGGCGTCGTGCTGCTCGCCCTCGCGGCCATCGCCCTGATCATCGCCTTCGACGCCGAGCTCACCCGGCTGATCCAGCTCTACATCATCGGCGTCTTCGTCTCCTTCACGCTCTCCCAGGCGGGCATGGTCCGGCACTGGCGCAAGGAGCTGAGCACCGGCCCGGCGGTCCCGCAGCGGCGCAGGATCCACCGCTCCCTCGCCATCAACGCCGTCGGCGCCGCCCTCACGGCCCTCGTCCTCGTCGTCGTGCTCATCACCAAGTTCACCCACGGCGCCTGGCTGGTGATCATCGCGATGCCGGTGCTGTTCATCGGGATGAAGGGGGTGCGGCGGCACTACGAGCACGTGGCCCGGCAGGTCGCCGTCTCGCCGCAGGACAGGCCGCGCAAGCCCGCGCACCACCATGTGATTGTCCTGGTCGCCTCGGTGCACGCCCCCACCCTGAAGGCGATCGGCTTCGCGCAGGCGCTGCGGCCCAGTACGCTGACCGCGCTCACCGTCGCCGCCGACGAGGACGCCGAGCGGCTGCGGCGGCAGTGGAGCGAGCACGACCTGGACGTACCGCTGAAGATCCTGCACTCGCCGTACCGCGAAGTGGTCGGCCCCGTCATCGCCCATGTCCAGGAGCTGGCGGCGGCCGACCCGGACGCGATGGTCTCCGTGGTCATCCCCGAGTACATCGTGGGCCACTGGTGGGAGCAGCCGCTGCACAACCAGAACGCGCTGCGGCTCAAGGCCAGGCTGCTGTTCACCCCGGGCGTCGCCGTCATCGACGTGCCGTATCTGCTCCAGTCGGCGCGCCCGCCGGAGGGGGCGGCGGTCTCCGGGCCGGGCGGCGGCTGAGCCACCCGGCGCGAAGACGCCGACCGGGCCGGACGCGCGTGCGTCCGGCCCGTCCGGCGCGCGGGGGTGTCAGCCCGTGATCGAGAAGACGACCCGTATGCCGGTGGTGGAGTTGATGCGCTCGTTGACGCCCCAGATCCGTCCCGTGTCCGGCGAGTAGCCGAGGTTCTGGGTGAGGACCGGGGAGGTGGTGTACACGTGCGGGGCGTCGTCGGGCAGCGCCCGGTGGATGCACGAGTAGTCGATGGCGTCGCCGGATCCGCCGCCGGTGCGGGTGGGGCAGGTGCCGCTCATGTACCAGTACTGGCCGTTCGTCGCGGCGCCCTGCATCGCCCAGACCGGCGACGAGTAGCCGACGGTGGCGTGGCTGACGCCGTGGCCGGACGGGTCGGTGGTGGTGGGGAGCGCGGTGAGGTAGTCCAGCGGCCAGCGCACGACCCGGCCGCCCGCCCCGCCGGGCTTGTACTCGGCGGAGACCAGGCCGTCCTGGCCGGTGCGGTCCAGGCTCAGCGAGTTCAGACAGGGGCTGGTGCCGGTGGCCACCACACAGGCGGTGTTGTCGTCGGCGGTGGTGCGGTAGCGGCCGACCATCGGCAGCGCGTAGTTGCTCCAGCGCGCCGAGGACGTCGTGCCGTTGATGCCGACCGACTCCTGGCCGGCGTTGACCTTCCAGATGTGCTGGAGGTCGTACACCTGCAGCCAGCGGCCGTTGGCGACGAAGACCTTGTTGCCGTACCAGACCACACCGTCGGCGTGGGTGCCCCGGACGGCCCGGAAGCCGCCGTCGCCGCCCGCCCGGGTGCCGGTCGGTTCGACGAGCAGCAGGTGGTTGTACGCGATCTTGCCGTTGTCGGCGTTGACCAGGCTGACGCGGGCGAACTCGTTCGCCACCGGGTTGGCCCCGCCCATGCCCCGGCTGAAGTGCCAGGAGGCCAGGAACGCCTTGTGGCCGTCCCACAGGCCGCCGGGCTGGGCGTCGTAGGAGCCCGTCAGGCCCTGCGGCGTCCAGCCGCCCGCGTCGGTGTACGAGTTGGACGTGTCGTCCGCCTTGTCCCAGCAGAAGCCCGCGGGGCTCAGGCCCGACGCCAGACCGGTGGTGTGGCACAGGCCGCTGGTGCCGGCGCGGCCGCCCGAGGTGAGCACGCTCGTGGCGTTCACCTGGGCGACCGCGCCCTTCGCCTCCACCGCCTTGATCGCCTCGTCGTAGACGTCGAAGGTGTTCTGGCGCTGTCCGCCGAAGTCCGCGACCGGGTCGAGGGCGAACTGGCTGACGACGGCGCTGTCGATCGAGCCGAACGGCGTGGCCGCCTGGGCGGGGCCGGCCGTCGCCAGGGAACCGGCGACCGCGGCGAACCCGGCGACCAGGGCGGTGAGCCCCGTCTTCCATGATCTGGCCATGGGGAGGGAGGGTATGCGTCAGAGCGGCGGGCGCACATCCCGGGCCGGGGACGTGAAGTGATATATGGGGCCTTGTTCGGCATGGGGGAAGGTCAGCAGGGTGATCTCCACGGTGCGGTGGTGCTGGTCGCGCACCTCGCGGTGGATCTCCAGCTGCGGGACGCCGTCGGAGCGGTCGTCGCCGGGGGCCATGGTGAGCTGTTCGTTGTGCTCCAGGCTGAGTCCCGCGTCCGCCGCCCAGGCGTACAGGCGGCGCAGGTCGCTGTGGGTGTGGTGGGACAGCGTCCGCTCGTAGCGGGCGAGGAGTGGGATCTGGGCGATGAGGCTGGGGGAGAGGTAGCTGACCGCGTGCTGGATCACCCTGTCGCCGGCCGAGGCCGTGTAGTAGTGGACGAGGGTGCGGACGCCGGGCCGCAGGCCCAGCTTTGTCGCGTACGCCGCGGGAGCGGCCTCCCAGACCAGCCGGGTCGCGGCGGCGATGCCCGCCCGGGGGCTGAGGGCGCCCAGGGGGAACTGCGCCTCCGGAGGTGCCTGGAGCAGCCGTGCGTGCCCTTCGCCGGGGCGGTCGCCGCGGACGAAGGAGCCGCGCTTCTCGGTGCTGATGAGCCCCTCCTGCCGCAGTACGTCCAGGGCCTGACGGATCGTCTGGCGGTTGCTGCGGTAGTGCTCGGCGAGGATGCGCTCGGCGGGCAGTCGGTGCCCGGGGGTCGAAGTGCCGGACTCGATCGTGGACTTGAGGTCGTGGGCGATCTCCAGGTACCGGGGGACGGGGGGCAGGGAATGACCATGTGTGCCGGGCATGTGTCTCCCTAGAAGTGATCACTGCGGGTGTCTGAACGGTTCTGTGGAGCGACTGCCTTTGTATCATTGGTCTAGACCGCCGAGGCGGCCCGGGCCTTCTGATTGGCGAGATTGCAACACGCCCGACGGGTGGCGCGGGGGTCAGGCGGGCAGGAATGGCCGGAGCGCGTCGTTTGCGTCCGGAAATCCCCTCAGGTCGGCCTCTGTCGCGAACTCGTGGTCCGCGTAGTCGAAGCCGGGGGTGACCACCTCGGCGACGAGGCCCTGTACGGCGCCGTCGACGAGGTGGGAGGCCTTCCAGTGGCCGCCCGGGACGAGCAGGAACCTCTCGTCGTCCGCGCCGAGGCGGACCCGGCCGAGGCTGCCGTCCGGGGCGAGCGTCACATACTCGACCGGCCCGCCGTCCACCAGGAAGTGGAGGATGTCGCTGCGGTTGCGGTGCAGACGGCCGCGCGGCTCGTCCCCGGTGAGCAGGTAGTAGATGGACGTGGCGGCCGGGCGGGCGCCCCGGGGCAGCGTCAGTCTGTGTTCGCTGGTGTAGATCCGCCGGAAGTACCCGCCTTCCGTGTGGGGTTCGAGTCCGAGCTCCGCAACCCAGTCCCGCATGGCGTGCACCCTTCCGATCGCCTTCGCCGCCTCGGAGCCCCATAGTGGCAGGCCCGGCCGGACGTCATGGCCCCGAGGCGCACGTATCGGTCTGCAAGTCCTCCACCAGTGCGAACAGTCTGGCCTCGTTGCCCGCCAGGCCGGCCGCCCGCAGCGACTCCTCCGCCTCGGCCATCGGCCCGGCGAGCAGTGCCAGGGCGCGAGGCGCCGTCGTCGGGTCGGCGAGCACGGCCTGCGCGGTCTGCAGCAGCCGGACGTACGCCTTGGCGGCCGTGCGCTCCGGTTCGGTCATCTCGGCTTCTCCCTCGTGTCCTTCGGATAGGTGTCGGACCGTCAAGCATCTCTCGCGGCACTGACAACGAGGGTCGCGCGGCGCGCGGGCGGGCCGCGGCGGTCGTTCCCGTACGTCCCCGTGCGGCTGTACGTCGCAGGTTCGAGGATCACGTCGCAGGCTCAGGGACCATGTCGCAGGTTCAAAGATTCCCCATGGTCTAGTCCAAGTCGTTGACGTGCCCCGGCCGCGGCTCGATTCTGCTGGGAACCCATCCCCCCTCAGGGGTCCCGGCGGGCCCTCGGGGGAACTCCCCCACCCAGGAGACCTGGACATGAAGCGTCTTCGCGCTCTCCTCTGCGGTGCCGCCACCGCCGCGCTCGCCACGGCGGGCCTCTCGGCCTTCGTCGCCGGTCAGGCGTCCGGGGCGCCCGCCGCTGCGGCCGCGCTGGGCAACCGGTGGTACGCGGCAGCGCCGTATCTGATGCCCCTCGACAACAACCCGCCCGACGCGGGCGCCCTCATGGACGCCACCGGGCTCAAGGCGTTCCAGCTCGCGTTCGTCCTCGCCCCCAACGGCGGCGGGTGCAGCCCCACTTGGGGCGGCACGGCGCCCGTCTCCTCCGACACGGCGGTCGCCTCCGTCATCGGCGCCATCAGGGCCAAGGGCGGCGACGTCTCCGTATCCATCGGCGGCTACGGCGGCACCAAGCTCGGCCAGACCTGCTCCGACGCGTCCAGCACCGCGGCCGCGTACCAGCAGGTCATCACCAAGTACCAGCTGAAGGCGATCGACTTCGACCTGGAGGAGCCCGAGTACGAGAACAGCACGGCCATCGCCCATGAGATCGGCGCCGCCAAGATCCTCCAGCAGAACAACCCCGGCCTCTACATCTCGGTGACCACAGCCGGAACGGCCGACGGCACCGGCTGGTTCGGCAAGCAGATGCTCAACGAGGCCAAGGCGCAGGGCTTTGTGCCCAACAACTTCTCGATCATGCCGTTCGACGGAGGGTTCAACGGCGCGGCCGCCCAGACGAGCGCCCTGACCAACTTCAACTCCATCCTCCGGTCCACCTTCGGCTGGAGCGCGGCGACCGCCTACGCCCATGAGGGCTTCTCCGGGATGAACGGCCGCAGCGACACCGGCGAGTACTTCCGCCAGGCCGACTTCCAGACCGTCCTCGACTACGCCACCGGCCACGGCATGGACCGCTTCACCTTCTGGTCGCTCAACCGGGACCGGCAGTGCTCGCCGCCCGACAACAACGGCACCACCTCCGGCACGTGCAGCAGCGTGGCCCAGGCCGACTGGGACTTCGCCAAGTACGCGGTGCGGTTCGCCGGCGCCACGCCGCCCACCGACCCGCCCACCACGCCGCCCACATCTCCTCCCGGCGGCTGCTCGGTGACGGCCTGGAGCAGCACCGCCGTCTACACGTCGGGCAACGAGGTCTCCCACAGCGGCCACAAGTGGAAGGCCAAGTGGTGGACCCGGAACGAGGAGCCCGGGACCACCGGCCAGTGGGGCGTGTGGCAGGACGAGGGGGCGTGCTGATTCGTCCCGACGCGTCCGTGTGTCCGGCGCGCCCCCTTGACCGGGGGCGCGCTTACACGTTTTCGGGGGCCGATGGGGGCAGTTGAGTCCGTTCGGGCGCGCGGTGCGTATGTGAGGTGGTGGAATCCGTCACTAACACCACTGTCCATTTCGTCATAGAGGACATAGAGACGACGCTGGTGCCCGTCCCGAGGGGGGAGACATGGAAGAGATCTGCGTACCGCTGTATGTGGAGCTGCTGCACGAGGGGGGTGATGCCATGACGCCGGTGGAAGCCGTGATGACCTATGACTCCGACGACCCGCTCGCGGTGTCCGTGGACTTCGTGTGCGGCAACGGCACCCACACCACCTGGACGATGGGCCGGGACCTGGTGGCCGAGGGGCTGACGTCGCGCCGCCCGGTCGGCATGGGTGATGTACGGGTCTGGTACTGCGGCGACGGGGGGTTACGGATCAGGCTGGATTCGGACGAAGGCAGCGCCGACCTGCTCGCCGGTCTGGAGGACGTCGCGGAGTTCCTTTCCCGTACGTACCAACTCGTTCCGGAAGGGAGTGAGCTGGACGGCTACGACGTGGACGCGGTGCTGGACCTGCTGTTCGCACCGGCCCCGTCACCGGCCCCGGCCTGCCGCTGGTGCGGCCGGGAGTGTCCGTGTCTGGACCACGGCGCCCAGTAGACCCGATGGGGGGAACGGATTCCTGAGCCCGCCGCCCGCCCCGGCGCTTCCCGGAGCGGGCGCGGCTCGAAAGCCTCCCGCGTGAACGTGTGTGGCTCCTGCGGCTATTGACAGTTCCTCCAGGCGGGCGCCAACGACCACTGGACCGTACGGCAGTGATCGCGCCCTGACCGCCGACCGCCGACCGCCGACCGCCGACCGCCGACCGCCGACCGCCGACCGCCGACGGCCGTCCGGCGTCCGGCCGCCTTCCCCCCGGGGGGGGAGCCGGACGTCACGGTGTGTCGGCCGTCCACCAGCGCGCCTTGTACAGGCTCGACCCCTTGAGCTCCTCCTCGCCGCCCGGCCCGTGGAAGCGGATGCGCGAGGTACACCAGGAGCAGGGAGCGCCCGGCTCGGGGCTGACCGTCAGGACCTGCCCGGTGACCGGGTTCTGGCTGACACTCTTGACCGTGGGCCGGTCGACGGCGCTCTGGTTCGCGTACGGGACGAACGCGCCGGCGCGGACGGCGAACTGGCGCACATGGCCGCTCGTCGACAGCCACATCGGGGCGTCCGCACCGAGCGCCCGCGCCAGGTCGTGGCCGCCGGACTCGGGCAGCGTGAAGGTGCGCGCCGCCGTCAGCCGCGGGCTCGCGGCGCCGCCCTCCACGGCGAGGCCCACGAGCAGCCCGTCGCCGAGCGCCCACAGCAGCCCGCTGCCCGCGTCCCAGAGCAGCCCGTGCGCGCCGGGCAGCTCGAACGAGGCGTACACCCCGGAGCGCGCGCCCTGCGAGGCGGTGTAGACGCGGACGAAGCCGCCGGTGCTCGCCGCCACCGCGATGTTGCCGTCCGGCAGCAGCTCGACGGTGTGCGGGTTGGTCCACCCGGGCAGCGACGCCGCCCAGTACACCGCCCCGCCCTCGCGGTGGACCGCCGCCACGAACCCGCCGGAGGCACAGGTCAGCAGGAGCGGGCCGGCGGCGGTGGACCGGGCCTTGGCCTCGCTGACGTTCCGCCAGCCGCTGCCCGGATCGAGATCCGCGAGGCCGGGGTCGTCCACCGGCGTCCAGGACCACAGCGGCAGCAGATCGGCGGCCCGCGCCGTCCGGTCGGGGTTCCCGGAACGCCAGTAGGCGCTGGTCGCATCGAGCAGGAGCATCGACTGGGACGCCTGGTCGCAGGCGAGGATCAGGGTCTGCGGAGCCCCGGGCGCCCGGGGCGCGGAAGCGGTGGACGGGGTCCGCCCGGCCGCGTGGGCCCTCGGCGCCGCCATCGCGGCGAGCCCGCCGGCCACGGCGGCGCGCAGCAGGGCCCGGCGGGGAGCGCGCGGAGAGGATGCGGATCGCGTCGGGGACACGGGGCCCTACGTTGACAGGCGCTGTCATTTCATACGGTGACGGGGCGCCGAGTCCGCGCGTACTCCACCCGGACGGGCCAGCGGGCCCGCCGGGCGCACCGGGCTCGGCGGGCGGGGCCGTCGTGCGCGCCCGACTATGGAGCGGTGAACACCACGTCGCACATCGCACCCGGGGGGTTTCTGACGCGCCCGATGGACAAGGCCGACGTGCCCGCCTGGCTGGGCCTGCGCGGCGACGCGGAGCGGGTCGACCGCACCGGCCACCACGTCGACGCGGACGACCTCGCCGAAGAGCTGGAGAACCCCAAGCTGGACCTGGAGCGGGACACCCTGACGCTGTGGGACGGCGCGCGGATGGTCGCGTACGCCGTGGTGCACGCCCCGGACGGCGCCGTGGACGCGGCCCGCTTCCGCGGCGGCGCGGCGGTCCGGCCCGAGTGGCGGCGCCAGGGGCTCGGCCGCCATCTGGTCGCCTGGATGGACTCCCGGGCCCGCACGCTGTACGCCGAGGGCTTCGCGCACCTGCCCGGCGAGCTCCTGATCAGCGGGAAGTCCGGCGACGCCAACCTGCTGTCGCTCGCCGCGAGCGCCTCCTTCACCGCCTGCCGCTGGTGGTTCGAGATGACCCACCCGCTCAACACGGGCCGCCCGATGACCGGAGGCGTACCGGAGGGACTGCGGCTCGTGGCGTTCGAGCCGGGATACGGCGAGGCCACCCGGCTGGCCCACAACGACGCCTTCCGGGACCACTGGGACTTCACCGAGATGGACGGGACCGACTGGCGGACCTGGGTCGTGGGCGCCCGCTCGTTCCGCCCCGCCCTGTCGCGGCTGCTGCTCGACGGGGAGGAGGTGGTGGCGTATCTGATCGCCGAGGAGTACGACGCCGACACCGCCGCCGAGGGCACCCGCGACTGCCACATCGGGTATCTCGCCACCCGCCGCTCGCACCGGGGCCGCGGCGCCGCCCCCGCCCTGATGGCCGCCACCCTCGACGCGGCCCTGACCCGCGGCTACGACAGCGCCTCGCTCACCGTCGACACCGCCAACCCGTCCGGCGCCCTGGGCCTTTACGAACGACTGGGCTTCACCACCCACCGCGAATACGTCACCTACGCCCGGCCGCTGGGGTAGCGCCGAGCCGCCACACACATGGGCCGGCCGGCCCGGGGGCCGGGCCGGCCGCTGGAAGCCCGGCGTGCTCAGGGTCAGGCGTGCGTGTCCGCGGGCGCGGCGGTGGCGCAGTTCACGCGGGTGGTGGGGCTGAAGAACGTGCCGTCCTTGTGGCTCTGGCTGTCGTTGTACTCGTAGTACAGGTACGTGTAGAAGCCGATGCTGCCGTTGCAGCCGGAGTCGGCGGCGATCTGCACGTCCAGGGTCACGGTGCGGCTCGTGCCCGGCGCGACCGGCACCGCGTACTGCACGCCGATGCTGGTGGTACCGGCGCCGGTGCAGGTGACGCCGGAGGCGGTGCACGAGGCGATCGAGTACTTGAGGTCGGGGCGCTGAGTGGTCTGCCAGGTCGGCTGGAGCGACTGGTAGACGAACCAGACGTCCGTCGTCCGGTTGTTGGTGAACGTCATCGACAGGTTCACCGTCTGGCCGGGGGTGACCGTCGGCTGGGTGCTGGTGATCGTGAGGTCCGGAGTGCCGGCGCCGGCCGACTGGCTCAGGCCCAGCAGGGCGAGGGCGAGGATCGCGGTGAGACCCATACGTCTCAGATGGGAGATGCGCATGACGCCGGAGGGTAGGAGAACGCCGCCCTGGGCGTCTGCCTCGCCCAGGTCCGGTCCACGCCCTTGGCGGCGCGAACCGTCCGCCGCACCGGGCCACCCGGCCCGGCCGTTCCGTACGCCCGCGCGCGCATATGCGCCGGACAACACCGCGCGCGCTCCACCGTCCGCCGTGGCACCGGGGCGTGCGTGCCATGGGCGCTGTCATACGGCAATGGCCTGTTACGCGTCGGCGCGCCCACCGCGGACCAGGGGCCGGAGGAGCGCTCCACACGAACGGGCACGCGCGGATGTTGAGTGGTTAGTCGCGATGATCTTCGGGTACCCGTCGCGGACGTGTCCGGCATCCCGGGCGCTCACGGGCCCCGCGGCAGCCAGGAGGCACGCATGGACGGTGTGACGGCCGAGAGTAAGGCGCAGGGCCGGACCATCACCACGGAAGTCCCCGCACGGCTGGACCGGCTGCCCTGGTCGCGCTGGCACTGGATGATCGTCATCGGGCTCGGCACCGTCTGGATCCTCGACGGCCTCGAAGTCACCGTCGTCGGCAACATCGCCAGCCGCCTCTCCGAGGACGGCAGCGGCCTGGCCGTCACCGACGCGCAGGTCACCGGTCTGGGTGCGGCGCTGTACGTGGCCGGGGCCTGCTCCGGCGCGCTGTTCTTCGGCTGGCTCACCGACCGGTACGGCCGCAGGAAGCTCTTCCTGATCACCCTCGCCGTCTATCTGGCGGCCACCGCCATGACCGCGCTGTCCTTCTCCGCCTGGTGGTTCTTCCTGTTCCGCTTCTTCACGGGATTCGGCATCGGCGGCGAGTACGCGGCCATCAACTCCGCGATCGACGAGCTCATCCCCAGCAAGTACCGCGGCCGGGTGGACCTGATCATCAACGGCAGCTACTGGCTCGGCGCGATGGGCGGCGCGCTGCTCTCCGTACTCGCCCTCAACACGGACATCTTCCCCAAGGACCTCGGCTGGCGGCTCACCTTCGGGCTCGGCGTGGTGCTCGGCCTGGTCATCCTGGTCGTGCGGCGCCATGTGCCGGAGAGCCCGCGCTGGATGTTCATCCACGGCCACGAGCAGGGCGCGGAAGAGCTCGTCGACGACGTGGAACGGCAGGTCGAGGAGGACACGGGCGAGCCGCTGCCGGCGCCGGGGCGGGCCATCACCATCGAACAGCGCGAGAGCGTGGGGTTCGTCGAGATCGCCAGGACCCTCTTCCGCTCCTATCCGAAGCGCGTGGTGCTCGGCTTCGCGCTCTTCATCGGGCAGGCCTTCCTCTACAACGCCATCACGTTCGGCTTCAGTTCGATCCTGGTGAAGTTCTTCGACGTATCCAGCGGTGTGACGGGCTACTTCTTCGCCGTCATCGCCTTCGGCAACTTCCTCGGGCCGCTGCTGCTCGGCCGGTTCTTCGACACCGTCGGGCGCAAGGTGATGATCGCCGGGACGTATCTGCTCTCCGGTGCCCTGCTCTTCGTCACGGCCTGGTTCTTCAGCCAGGGGTGGCTGAACGCGACCACGATGACCGCGTGCTGGTGCGTGGTTCTGTTCTTCGCCTCGGCGGGCGCCAGTTCGGCCTATCTGACGGTGAGTGAGATCTTCCCGATGGAGACGAGGGCGATGGCGATCGCCTTCTTCTACGCGATCGGCACGGCCGCCGGCGGCATCTCGGGGCCGCTGGTGTTCTCGGATCTGACGTCGAGCGGAGTGGTCGACGACGCGGTCCTGGCGTTCTGTATCGGCGCCGCCCTGATGACGGTGGCGGGCACGGTGGCGGCGTTCTTCGCGGTCGACGCCGAGGGCAAGGCGCTGGAGGACATCGCCACACCGCTGTCGGTGCGGGAGGCGACCGCCGGGGGATGAGCCGCTCGTCGGTGGCGCCGGAGGCCGCCCCGCGGGGCGGCCTCGGCACGGGCAGGGTTCAGGTCAGTTCACGTTGACGGCGCTCCATGCCGCCGCCACCGCCGCGTACTCGGTGCTGCCCGCCCCGTACAGATCGCGGGCGGCGGCGAGCGTCGAGGTGCGGGCGGCACGGTAGTTCGCGTTGGAGGTCAGGTACTGGGTCAGGGCGCGGTACCAGATCGCCGCCGCCTTCGTGCGGCCGAGGCCGAGGAGCTTGGCGCCGTTGACGGTGGGGCTGTCGTACGAGATCCCGTTGATCACCCGGGGGCCGCTGCCCTCCGCGAGCAGGAAGTAGAAGTGGTTGGCCACGCCGGAGCCGTAGTGCGGGTCCAGGTTGGGCAGCGACGGTGACCAGTAGTCCGGCGAGACGCCGTCGCGGGAGGGGCGGTCCATGTAGCGCAAGGGTGTGCCGTCGCCGTTGAAGTCGGGCTTCTCGCCGATGAAGTAGTCCGGCACATCGGCGGGGATGTTGGCGTAGAACTCGACCATCGTGGCGAAGATGTCCGAGGTGGCCTCGTTGAGCGAGCCCGCCTCGCCGCTGTAGCCGAGCCCGGCGGTGGCCGAGGTGACCCCGTGCGTGATCTCGTGGGCGCCGATGTCGAGAGTCGTGAGGGGATGCGCGTTGCCCGCCCCGTCACCGTAGTTGATGCACCCGCACGCGTCGCTCCAGAAGACGTTGGGGTAGTTGGAGCCGTAGTGCACGACGCTGCGGACGCCCTTGCCGTCATTGCGTACGCCCAGGCGGTTGAACGAGGACTTGTAGTAGTCCCACACCGACGCCGCCGCGAACTGGGCGTCCACCCCCGCCGACTGGCGGTTGGTCGGCAGCCCGTTGCCCCATGTGTTGTCGGCGTCGGAGAGGATGGCGTGGGTCTGCCCGTCGACGGTGTTGGTGTTGCCCCGGGTCGGGTCCTGGAGCAGGTACGACGTGGCCGTCCTCGTGGTCGTCAGCGGCACCTTGCCGTCGAAGATCCCGGTGCCGCTGCCCGATGCGGGGGAGTCGGCCGCGGCCGGCGGGGCGCCGGTCAGGCCCGCGACGGTGGCCGAAACGGCGAGTACGGCCGCCGCGAACGCGGCCCGGCCGCGTCCGGTGGTGTGCGTGGGTCTGGTGCTGCGGTTGCTCTGTCGGTCCATCTGCTGCCTGCCCCTCGGTCGGCGACGCGGGCGCGGTGGCGCCTCGCTCGGGGCGCCGGGTGGGCGCCGGGTCGCAGCATGGGGGAGCGGCGCACGGGTTGGCAGGATCCCGTCAAGAAAATGGCTCGGCTTCGCCGCTGGGACGATGGAATCCGGTCATTGAACGGCGAAGGCGCCCCCGCGAGTCTCGCGGGGGCGCCTCCTCGGAACTGCGTCGGACGTCAGTGCTTCGGCGTGTTCGCCGCGGTGACGTTGACGGCGGCCCAGGCCTTGTCGACCGTCTTGTACTCGGCGCTGTTCGCGCCGTACAGGTCGGTCGCCGCCTTCAGCGTCGCCGTGCGGGCGTCGTGGAAGTCGGTCGTGGAGACCATGTAGCGGGACAGGGCGCGGTAGAAGATCTGCGTCGCCTTGTCCCGGCCGATGCCGGTCACGGTCGAGCCGTCGTACGTCGGCGAGTCGTAGTCGACCGTGCCGATCGTCTTCTTGCCGCTGCCCTCGGCGAGCAGGTAGTACGCGTGCGAGGAGACACCGGAACCGGCGTGCACCTCGGTGTCGTACGACGCCGCCGACCAGTAGTCGACCGTGCCCTCAAGCGTGTCGAGCGACGGCTTGTCCAGACGGCGCAGGAAGGTCTGGGCCAGGCCCAGCTTCTCGCCCATCAGGTAGTTCGGCTCGTTGTTCGGGTTGTTGGTCTGGAACTCGACCGCGCTGCCGAAGATGTCCGCCAGCGACTCGTTGAGCGAGCCCGCCTCACCGAACTGGTTGTCGTTCTCGTCGACCCGGGTCGGCTGCAGGTTGGCCGTGGCGTCGACGACGCCGTGGCTGAGCTCGTGGCCCGTGACGTCGAGCACGACCAGCGGCTTGGTGAAGGTCTGGCCGTCACCGTCGCCGTAGAGCATGCAGCCGCAGTCCGAGTACCAGAAGGCGTTGCCGACGTTGGTGCCGAAGTGCACCATCGCGCGGGCGCCGGCGCCGTCGTTCTTGATGCCGTTGCGGCCCAGCGCCTTCTTGTAGAAGTCGAGGGTGCTGGCAACGCCGAACTGGGCGTCCACGGCCGCCGTCTGACGGCTATTCAGGGCGCTGTTGCCCCAGGTGTTGCTGGTGCTGGTGAACGGCTTGCCCTGGGAGAACTGCACCAGCTCGCGGCCGCCCGCGTCGCGCGTCTCGGTGTTGCCGCGCGAGGCGTCCTTGAGCAGGTAGGAGCTTGTGCCGGTCTTCAGCGTGTTCAGCGGGACCTTGCCGACGTACAGCGAGTTGCCGGAGCCGAGCGCGGGGATGCCCGCGGTCTTCGGCGGGTTGAACGGCCGGGCCGGGGAGGTCGTGGCGGCCGCACCGGAGGGCGCGGTCGCACCGGTCTGGGGCGTGATCTTCTCGCCGCGCTGGCGCAGCTTCGCCTTGAGCTGCGGCGAGACGAACTGGTCGTTGACCGGGGCGTTGCTGAGCACGGCACCGGTGGCGGCGTCGACGACGACCGTGCGGGCGCCGCCCGCCTCGGTGGTCTTGCTGCCGGTGACCTTGATCTGGTACGCGAGCGCCGTGCGGCCGGCGCGCGCGTCGACGACCAGCTCGGCCGAGCCGGCGTCGCCCTTCGCCACCGAGGCCGCCTTCGCCTTGGCCTGCTCGGCCGTCAGCTTCGGGGTCTTGGCGGGAACGGCGACCTGCTTGCGGGTGGCCCGGGTCACGTCCAGGTACGCGGACTTGGCATCGAGGTGGACGACCAGGTCGCCGCCGAGGACCGGCAGGCCCTTGTGGGCGCGGACGAACCGGACGTGCTGCTTGCCGTCCGGGTCGATCAGCGTGTCGGTGGCCGTCAGGGTGTCGTCCTTGGAGACACCGGTGGCGGAGGCGTGCGCGAACGCGGCGGCGCGCGCCGCGTCCACGACCGACTTGGCGGACTTGACGGAGGCGACGGAGGAAGTCCCGGTGGCGGCGGAGGTCGCGACGGCTGTGCCCACGCCCCCTGCCGTGATGGTCGCGGCCGTGGTGACGGCCAGGGCGATCGCCAGTCTGCGTATGTGGGGTGTACGCACTATGGAGGGTCCTTATGTGTTGCGGGGGCGGCCGGCTACAACCGCCCGTACGCACGGTGCCCTTGAGCACCGCGGGGACTGTGTGGCCCCGAGCGAACCCTGCTACGCCTGACATGTGCATGTAAAGGCGTTTGTTCGGCTTATGTGCCTTTGGAACTCAGATTTAACAATCGCCCCCGCGTAGGTGGACGCAGGGCGACAAGCTGTGTGTTCTCTGTGTTCCGTCAGTCGTGCCACCGGTCCAGACGCACGCACGGCCGGGTTGGTTGCGCCGTCCGCGCACTGTGCTGGTGATCACAGCGGGCGGACGGCGCTTTCTCCGCGTACGTATGGTGCTTCCTACGCGTATGTGTGCAAACGCGTGTGGTCCAGCAGGTCCGCCGGGGTGATCGTCTCACCTCTCTCGCTCCGCGGCGTCATCGGCCGGTCGAGCGTGACGACGTCCTTCACCGGCGGTACGGGCAGACAGTCCGAGCCCGGACGGGTCAGCCGGTACGGGCAGACAGTCCGAGCCCGGACGGGTCAGCCCGCCGAGCGGCCGGCCGACGGGCCGGTCCAGTCGGCGGCGACATGGCCGATCCGCACCCGCTGCGGGTGGTCGCCGACCGCGACGGACACCGTCTTCTGCCCGGTCGCGAAGTCGATCGCGGTGATCCGGTCCGCCCCGGCCTCGGAGATGACACAGGACTTGCCGTCCCCGCTCACGGTCGCCCAGTACGGCTTGGACGCGGGAACCAGCGGGCCCTCCTGCAACGTTGTACGGTCGACGACCGTCGCGTAGTCGTCCATCGTCCCGGCGACGCAGAGCTTGGCCCCGTCGGGGCTGATCGACAGCCCGTGGTGGCGCGAGTCGTTGACCCAGGTGGTGCGGTCCTCGCTGGTCGCGGGGTTCTTGGGGAGCGTCTTGGAGCGGGTGATCCGGTCGCCTGCGATGTCGTATTCGAGGAAGCCGTTGAAGAACGACACCTGGAAGTAGAGCTTCGACTCGTCGGGTGTGAAGACCACGGGCCGGACGGCGTCGGAGAGGTCCTTGCGGCCGAACGCGTCGAGCCGGTCGCGCATGTCGATGGTCTTGACGGGCTTGAAGGTGTGTGCGTCCACGACGGTGATGTGCCGGTCACCCTTCGTCCAGTCCAGCCACGGTTCGTCGAGGGCCGTGTTGACCTCGCCGATCGCCATGTTCCACAGGTACTTGCCGCCGTCGGTGAAGACGTTTTCATGGGGTTTGTCACCGGTCGCGAACGAGCCGAGCTGCCGGCCGGTCGCGATGTCGAGTACGTGCACGGTGTTCGAGGTGGAGGCGGAGACGGCGACCCGGGTGCCGTCGGGGGAGACGGCCATGTGGTCCGAGCGGTACCCCGAGACGGGGAAGCGCCAGTTGATGTGTCCGGTGGCCAGGTCGATCGACACGACGTCGGCGAAGCTGGGCCGGGACACGACGACGGCGGAGCCGTCGGGCGTGGAGTACATGTCGTCGACGAACTGGTCGTGGCCCTCGCCGGGCCCCTGTCTGATACCGAGGAAATAGGCCAGCTTGATCGGGTTGAGGTAGATTTCGGTCATCCGCTCGTCCTTGTCCGGGATGACGTTCACCCGCCCGATCCGGGCCAGATCGCCGCTGGACCTGACGACGTCGGCGGTGCCGTCCCAGTTGTTGCCCACGAACAGGACCTCCCGCGGTGCCGCGGCGCCGGCGGGCTTCGCCCCGGTCGCGGAATCGGAGGCCGAAGGGGGCGCGGACGCGGTCGCGGCCGCGGAGGACCCGGCCACGGCCAGGGTCACAACCGCCGCCAGGGAGCCGAGCGTTCGGTAAACGGGCATCGTCACTCCGGATGATCTCGTGGGGGGCATGACAATCACGGTGCGAGGTGGCTACGGGACGGTAATGAGCGGCGGCCGACAAGACAAGAGCCATGACGACGGCGGCTGCCGGGGGTGCGCGTCCCTGTTATGGATCTGTTGGCGGCCCACTGGATGATCGCCTCCGAGCGGCACCGGGCCGCTCGGCACATCGGCAGTACACGGCCCGCCCGGCAGGCCGGGAGATCGGGGGCAGACATGTTCAAGAAGTTCGGAGCCAGGGCGGCGATCGTGGGAGCCACCGCGGCCCTCGCGGTGAGCGGCCTCGCCGGGACGGCGCAGGCGAGGGACGGTGCGCCCTACATCGGCGACGGTTACGCCAACAACACCACTGCGGTGTGGTGCGTGCAGCACATCATCAACAACTGGAAGGCGGGCTGGGGTCCGGGCGCACCGCAGATCGCGCAGGACGGCGTGTGGGGTCCGCAGACGCGCCAGGCGGTCATCGACTTCCAGAACGCCTTCACCTCGAACCAGGTCGACGGCGTCGTCGGACCGCGCACCGGTTACGCCCTCCTGACGAACGACCCGTCGGACAGCTACGCCGGTCACGGTGCCTGCTACGCCTACATTCCCTCGACGTCGGGCTACTGACGGCCGCCGGACACACGAACCGCCGCCCACCCGCAACGGGGTGGGCGGCGGTCTGTGCTGGTCGACCCGGAGGTCAGCTCACATCGAGCGCCGTGTCGTCGATGACGAACGACGTCTGGAGCTGGGAGCCCTCGGTGCCGGTGAACTTCACGGTGACCGTCTGCCCGGCGTACGCGCCGAGGTCGAAGGTCCGCAGCGTGTAGCCGCTGGCGGCGTTGAGGTTGGAGTACGTGGCAAGGGTGGACAGCACCGTTCCGCTGCCGTTGACCACCTGCGCCTTCAGTGTGTCGTAGGCCGTCGTCGTGGTCGTCTCGGCCGTGTCGATGTGCAGAGAGAAGCTGAGCTTCGCACTGGTGCAGCCCGCCGGGACCGTCACCGACTGGGAGAGCGTGTCGGTGCGGGCGGAGCCGTAGCCGTCCAGCCATGCCTTGTACGTGCCCGTGCGCGCGGCCTCGCCGGAGTCGGTGGTGATGACGCCGCTGGTGCCTGATGAATCGTTACTGCCCCCTGCACGACCAGGAGGCAGAGCCCCACCGCTGCCGCTAGCCTAGGGCTGAGGCGGCTTGACCTCGCCCTTGCGGGGCGGGACGGAGGAGCCGTGGACGAGCGGCCGACGCCGGACGAGGCGAACGAGTGGCTGCATCAGCATTTCCGGGATGCCCCGGACCCCGCCATCACCCGCACGTGGGAACCCGGTCCGCCTCTGAGCAGGTCCCAGCGCAGGACCCTCCTGGAAATCCTGTTCGGCCCGGACAGCGAAGACCAACCGGCCTAAGCTGCCCCATACATGAGTGACCCAGATCAGCGCAGCAACGCCAACCGGGGTCGGGCCAGTCACGAGAGGACTGACATGCGCAACCGTACCCTGCCCGCCGCCAGGCGTAAGGGCCGTCCCAGAGTCGCCCTCTATCTGCGCGTTTCCACCGCGCAACAGATCGAGGGGTACGGCCTGGAGGTTCAAGAGAAGCAGTGCCGGGCCCTTCTGGACCGGGGCTTCGGCGCCGGTGGCTACGTCCTCGAAGAGGACGACATCTACATCGACGGGGCGGTGTCCGGGAAGCGGGCTTCGCGCCCCCGTCTTGATGAGATGAACCGCCTCCGCGGTGAGGGCCAGTACGACGTCATCTGTTTCGGAAAGCTCGACCGCATCGGTCGGACGATGAAGGACATCCACCGCTGGATGTACGACACCACCGACCTTGGCGTACGCGTACTGACCGGCGACGGCCGCATTGACAGCGACGACGACATGTTCGGCATCATCATGTCGCTGCTGGCCTTCATGGCCGAGCTGGAGCACACGCTCATTCTGGAGCGGACCATGAGCGGCCGAGAGCAGAAGCTCGCGGCCGGAGGGTGGCCCTCCGGAGTCGCTCCATACGGTCTGGCACTGTCGGGCAAGGGCAAGGAAGCGGTGGTTGTCCATCAGGAGGACGAAGTTCACGTAATCAACCGGGCCGTCGGCTACAAGATTGACGACGGCCAGAACCGGGAGGAGGTGGCCCGTTCCCTGAATGCACGCGGAGATCTCAGGCGCAGCGGTAGGTCCTGGGACGGCCTGGCTGTCGACCGGCTGCTGACCAGTAGCCACCTGCTGGAGGGCGTCGTTCACTACCGCAAGACGAGCGGCTCTTCCAAGACCAAGCTGGCCGAGGACGGCACGCCCCTGTACGGGCCGACCGTCGCCATCCCGGTACCGCGCATCCTTGATCCGGAAAGGGCCAAGGCCCTGGCCAAGGTGATGGAAGAGGAATCCCGGGAGCACCGCGCCAGTGAGCAGTACCCGTTGAGCAAGCGCATTGAAGGCAGTTGCGGCCGGGTGTACGTCGGTGCGTACCGCACCGGCAACGACGAGCGGATGTACCGCTGCCAAGGTGCTGTGACCGAGCTGGGCACGCCGACCTGCGGTGACTCCATGCTTGCCGCCGACGCTGTCGAGGCGGCGGTCTGGGGCAAGCTCTCCAGGCATCTCGAAGACCCGGAGAGCTTGCGCGAGCTGGCCAAGGAGTACGTTGCCAGCCTGCCGGGAGATCACGACAAGTACACGGAACGTGTCGAGTCTCAGCGCAAGCAGGTGACAGAAGCCCAGGCGGCGCTGGGGCGGGCCATCACCAACTGCGCAAAGCTCAAGCTGGATGAGGACGCCACCAGGGAAGCCACCGACGAGCTCCAGATGGAGCTCAGCGCCCTGCGCGGGGCCCTCGCAGAGAGTGAGGCGTGGCTGATGGAGTACGGCGCCAAGCAGGCGCGGGCCGACGACATGATTGCCATGATCGAGCGGTCCAAGGGCAAGATGCAGACGCTCGACCTCGGCCGTCAGGCCGCCGTCTTTGAGATGTTCAACATCACGGTGGTACCGAGAGACCATCAATTCCAGCGAAGGACCGGCCGGAAGTGCACCCTCACCGCCTGGCATCTGGAGAACGCCGTAGCGGTGCCGGATGATCCAGACGATTCCGGGTGGGGCGAGATGCAGGACATCCTCTTGGATATCAGCCCGGACCTGCTGGCGGGTCGCTACGACTCCCGCCAGGCACTGAAGAGCATCCTGTACCGGCTCCGCACAGGGGCCACATGGGAGGACGTCGACGGATTGTTCGGCGTCTCCAAGGCAAGCGCGAAGCGGGCCCTGGGGGCCTGGTTCGGCAGTGGTGCCTGGGAGGCCATGATGGGCGCCCTGCTGGCGCACGGGGGCAGTACGCCGGTCTATCAGCCGCCCGAGATCCCCGGCTTGTCGATCCGGGGCAAGTTCCCCGTGGACCTACTGAACGATTCTCATCCTGAGGGTACGGTTTTCTCCGATGCCGACAGCAGCACGTTCGGTTCGGGCAGCACGAACGTGTCGAAGTTCTGGAGGTCGAGCGCCGACGACGTGCCGTAGGTGATCGTGTTGCCGGAAGGCAGTGTCTTCAGCGAGTAGTCGCCCGTCTTCTGGAGCGCGACGCCCCAGGACGACAGCGCACCGGTCCAGTCCTTCTCCGCCGTGGGGTCGGCCTTCTGGCCCAGCGGGTCCGGCTGGCTCGTACCGATGATCCAGTCGGCGTTGCCGGCTGTCTCTGCCTTCGAGTTGTCGAAGAGCACGCGGTGCGGGGTGGTGGCCGCGGCGGCCGGGGGAGCGGTGACGGCCAGCGCGGCGGTGCCGGCGCCGATCATGCCGAACGCGGCGAGTGCGGTCGTGAGTCTCTGCCGTGACCTTGGGGAACTCCGGGGTCGGAGCATCCTGCTACCTCCATGAGGGGTGGGGGAGAGGCGGTGCGGGCGCCCAGTCTGCGCGCGTAGAACGGCAGTTGGGAGGCTGCCGGACGACACGTATTTGAACGGTACATGGCGAGATCGCGTCGGTGCAGTGTCCAGGCGGGGCCGATGTGGACCGGCCACGCTCGACCGTGCCGCGCGCGGATACGCGAAGGCCCCCGCCGGCCGTGCCGACGGGGGCCTGATGAGCCGTCAAATCACCTATTCGGTACGGAGACTGTAGAATCCGCGTCCGAAGGTGGCCGCCACCAGACGGTGGTGGACCGGGTCGTATGTGATGTCCGGCACCGGCACCAGCGGGAGCCCGTCGCCGAGCCGCCGCCAGCCGCCCCGGCCGCTGACGAACACGCCCTGGTCCGTGGCGGCGTAGAGCGTGTTCCGGCCGCCGAGCACCACGTCGTTCACCGGGGCCTGCGGAAGGTTTCCGGACAGATCGCTCCAGCTCGCGCCCGCGTCCCGGGTCCGCAGCAGATGCGGCTGCGACGAGCCCGACCGGTACCCGGAGAGCGATATGTACGCGGTCGCCGGGTCGTCCGGGGCCACCGCGATCCGGGTCACCCACGGCCGGCCGTCGAGGACCCGGGTCCAGTGGGCGCCGAGGTCGCGGGTCACCCACACCCGGCCGTCGTCCGTGCCCGCCCAGACGGTGTGCCCGTCACGCGCGGCCGCGACCGTGGTGATCGTGCCGTAGGGGTAGGAGTCGTGGCCCGGGCCGCCCGTGAGGTCGGGGCTGATGGGCTGCCAGGTCGCGCCGCCGTCGGTGGACCGGTTGAGGCGGTTGCCGCCGTAGTAGAGGACGCGGGGGTTCACCGGGTCGAACTGGACGGGCGTGAGCCAGTTGCGCCGGTCGGCGGTGGTGGAGTCGGTGTACTCGGTGAGCGTGGCGCCGCCGTCCGTGGAGCGGAAGCAGTTCCCGTACTGGTAGCAGGCGTACACCCGGTTGACGTCGGTGGGGTCGATCAGGTTCTGCAGCCCGTCGCCGCCCAGGTACTCGTTGAACCGGTCACCGCCCCAGGACCGGAGGGAGCCGTTGTCCTGGGCTCCGCCGGAGATCCGGCCGGTGTCCTGCGGCGTCGCCGCCACCGTGTAGAGCTGGGTCCACGGCTCATACGTCGCCTTGGTCCAGCCGCCGTCGCCGCGCGCCTCGGAGCGGTAGACGCCGCCGTCGTTGCCGAGGTAGACGCGGCCGGGCGTGCGCGGGTCCCAGAGCATGGCGTGCTGGTCGGCGTGGACGGCGTCCTCCTCCGTCCAGGTGGTCCCGCCGTCCTTGGTGGTGAGCAGGTCCACCCCGGCGACATGGATGTGCCGGGCATCGGCCGGATCGACCCACACCTTGCCGAACCACCAGGAGTAGCTGGACTGCGACTCGGCCAGGGTCGCGCTGTCCGGAAGCCTCGTCCAGCTGTCGCCGCCGTCCGCTGAGGTGAGGAACGAACCGAAGGTGCCGTCGGTGGCGCCGACCAGGGCGTACAGACGACCGGGCTCGGAGGCGGCGATGCCGAGGCCGATGCGCCCCGAGTCGGCCGCGGGCAGCCCGCCGCCGAGGAGTCGCCAGTGGGCGCCGCCGTCGTCCGACCGGTAGACGCCGGAGCCGGTGCCGCCGTAGGTGCGCCTGTCCGGCTCGCGCCGGTGGTCCCAGAGCACGGCGTACACGCGGTCGGGGTTCACCGGGTCGCGCTGTACGTCGACGGCGCCGGTGAACGCGTTGGGCACGTCGAGCACCCGCCGCCAGGAGCCGCCCGCGTTCTCGGAGAGGTACACACCCCGGTCACCGCCCGGGTTGTAGAGCGAGCCGGTGGCCGCGGCGAGGACCCGGCGCGGTGTGCGCGGATCCACGGCGAACGCGCCGACCGCCCCCGAGTCCCGCAGCCCGACCGCCCGCCAGCTGCGGCCCCGGTCGGTGGAGCGGTAGACGCCGGTCCCCTCGTACGTGACGCTGCCGCCGCCCGGGTTGGGCTCGCCGGTGCCGGCGTAGAGGGTGCCGTCGGGGGCGGCGGCGAGCGCGCCCATGGCCTGGGTGCCGCGCTCGGGCCAGGCGGGGGTGAAGGTCCGGCCCGCGTCGGCCGAGCGCCACACCCCGCCGCTGGCGGCGGCCGCGTAGAGGGTGTCGGCGTGGTGCGGGTCGAGGGCGAGCGAGACGACCCGGCCGCCGATGTTGGTGGGCCCGACGGGCTGCCAGGTGCCGCCGGTGGCGGGCAGGGCGGCGGCCTGAGCCGCCGCGGTGTCGTAGGCGTGCCGGGGCAGCGGCTGCCCGGGTACCGCCTTCTGCAGATAGCTGTACTCGGCGGGGGCGGCCGGGCCGCCCTCGTCGTCCTCCTCCTGGGTCCCGGCACCGGCGGCCGGGCCTCCCGGGACCAGCAGTCCCGCGATCGCCAGGAGGGCGACCGCGGCCGCACGCATCCCTCTCGATCTCCCTGTACGCATGGACGGCTCCTTCCGCGGCCGGTGCGACCGGCGCGCGACGAGTGGAAGAGCATTCCTGGGCACGTAACAGGGGGAGAGTGTTCATCAACTGCCGCAGTGGCACCAGTGGTTGGGGCGAGCCAGGGGCGTGAATCCGCCGCCCGGCCGTCGAAGCAGAAGCCGTCTCTCGGGCCGCCCGTCGCCTCACCCGCCCTGCCGCTCATCTGAGCGTGGATTCATCACGATCGGGTCTCGGAGCGTGGGAAGGGGCTTGTCCATGCGCCTGTAATCGATTCCAATCCTCCGTGTAATCGATTCCACGGGCTCACAAGGAGGTGATCCGGCGCATGGCCAGCATCAAGGACGTGGCCGCCCGCGCAGGCGTGTCCGTCGCCACGGTCTCCCGTGTCCTCAACAGCCACCCGTCCGTCAGCCCCGAGGCGCGCGCCCGCGTCCTCGCCGCCGTCGACGCACTCGGCTACCGGCCCAACGCCGTGGCCAGATCCCTGCGCACCGACCAGACCCGCACCCTCGGCCTGGTCATCAGCGACGTGCTCAACCCCTACTTCACCGAACTGGCCCGCTCCGTCGAGGAGGAGGCCCGCGCGCTCGGCTACAGCGTCATCATCGGCAACGCCGACGAGCGGCCCGAGCTCCAGGACCACCACGTCCGCACGCTCCTCGACCGCAGGATCGACGGGCTGCTCGTCTCGCCCACCGACGGCGGCTCCCCGCTGATGCTGGACGCGGCCCGCGCGGGCACCCCCATGGTCTTCGTCGACCGCTGGATCCCCGGCGTGGACGTCCCCGTCGTCCGGGCCGACGGCCGCGCCGCCATCCGCGACCTGGTCGCCCATCTGTACGGCCTGGGCCACCGCAGGCTCGCCATCATCGCGGGCCCGGCCGCCACCACCACCGGCAGCGAGCGCGTCGAGGCCTTCCGGGACGCCCTGCGCGAGCACCACCTCGCACTGCCCGAGGCCTACATCGGCCACGGCGACTTCCAGGCCGACAGCGGCCGCCGCTGCACCGAACGCTTCCTCGCGCTCCCCGAGCCGCCCGAAGTCGTCTTCGCCGCCGACAACTTGATGGCGCTCGGCGCGCTCGACGCGATCCGGGCGCACGGCCTGCGCGTGCCGTACGACATCGGGCTCGCCGCCTTCGACGACATCCCGTGGTTCGTCCACACCGATCCGCCGATCACCGCGATCGCGCAGCCCACCGGAGAACTGGGCCGGGCTGCCGTCCGCGCCCTGGCCGACCGGATCGAGGGGCGGCCCCCGCAGTCCGTCACCCTGCCCGCGCGCCTGGTCGTCCGCAGCTCCTGCGGCGAGGACGCCCCGACCCGTAGGAGCAACCCGTGAGCGTTCCGCACGACTTGCTGCGCGTCGAAGGCATACGCAAGGCCTTCCCCGGAGTGGTCGCCCTCGACGGCGTCGACTTCGATCTGCGCCGGGGCGAGGTGCACGTCCTGCTCGGCGAGAACGGCGCGGGCAAGAGCACCCTCATCAAGATGCTCTCCGGCGCCCACCGCCCCGACAGTGGCCGCATCCTCGTCGACGGGCGCGAAGTGCGCGTCCATGGCGCCCAGGACGCCGAACGGCTCGGCATCGCCACCATCTACCAGGAGTTCAACCTCGTCCCCGACCTCACGGTCGCGGAGAACATCTTCCTCGGCCGTCAGCCGCGCCGCTTCGGGATGATCGACCGCAAGCGGATGGAGGCGGACGCCGCCGTGCTCCTGGAGCGGGTCGGCGTCGACGTCCCTCCCCACGCGCGCGCACGTGAACTGGGCATCGCCCGGCTCCAGATGGTCGAGATCGCCAAGGCGCTGAGCCTGGACGCGCGCGTCCTCATCATGGACGAGCCGACCGCAGTCCTCACCTCCGAGGAGGTCGACAAGCTCTTCACGATCGTCCGCTCGCTGCGGGCGGACGGCGTGGGCGTCGTCTTCATCACCCACCACCTCGAAGAGATCGCCGCCCTCGGTGACCGCGTCACCGTGCTGCGCGACGGCAGGAGCGTCGACCAGGTACCGGCCTCCACCCCCGAGGACGAACTCGTCCGGCTGATGGTGGGGCGCGGCATCGACCAGCAGTATCCGCGCGAACGCCCGGACGTCGGCGCCCCGTTGCTCTCGGTTCGCGGGCTCACCCGCGACGGCGTCTTCCACGACGTCGGCTTCGAGGTGCGCGCCGGTGAGGTCGTCGGCATCGCCGGGCTGGTCGGCGCGGGCCGCACCGAGGTCGCCCGCGCCGTCTTCGGCGCCGACCGCTACGACAGCGGAACCGTCGAGGTGCTCGGCGCACCCCTTCCCCGGCACGACGTGAACGCCGCCATGGGCGCCGGGATCGGCCTCGTCCCCGAGGACCGCAAGGGCCAGGGGCTCCTCCTGGACGCCTCCGTACAGGAGAACCTGGGCCTGGTCACGCTGCGCTCGGCCACCCGCGCCGGGCTCGTCGACCGCAAGGGACAGCGGGCGGCCGCCGCACGGATCGCCGAGCAGCTGGGCGTACGGATGGCCGGGCTCGGCCAGCAGGTGCGCACCCTGTCCGGTGGCAACCAGCAGAAGGTCGTCATCGGCAAGTGGCTCCTCGCCGAGACCAAGGTGCTCATCCTCGACGAGCCGACCCGTGGCATCGACGTCGGCGCCAAGGTCGAGATCTACCAGCTCATCAACGAACTGACCGCCTCCGGGCACGCCGTCCTCATGATCTCCAGCGATCTGCCCGAGGTGCTCGGCATGAGCGACCGGGTGCTGGTCATGGCCCAGGGGCGGATCGCCGGGGAACTCCCGGCCCAGCAAGCGACCCAGGAAGCGGTCATGGAACTCGCCGTCGGCGCGGCCCCCGCGTCCGCCCCGGCAACGCACGAAGAGGAGGGCTCCCGTGGCCACTGACACGCTCCGGAGCACCACGGGCGCGAGCGGCGCCCTCACGGTCCGACGACTGCTGCTCGACAACGGCGCCCTCAGCGCCCTGGTGGTCCTGGCGGTGGCGATGTCGCTGCTCTCCGGCGACTTCCTCACCACGCAGAACCTGCTCAACGTCGGCGTCCAGGCCGCCGTCACCGCGATCCTCGCCTTCGGCGTCACCTTCGTCATCGTCTCGGCGGGCATCGACCTCTCCGTCGGCTCCGTGGCCGCGCTCAGTGCGACCGTGCTCGCCTGGACGGCGACGAAGCAGGGCCTGCCGGTCTGGTTCGCGGTCGTCCTCGCCATCGGCACGGGCCTGGCCTGCGGCGTCGTCAACGGCGCCCTCGTCTCGTACGGCAAACTCCCGCCGTTCATCGCCACCCTGGCCATGCTCTCGGTCGGCCGCGGCCTCTCCCTGGTCATCTCCCAGGGCAGCCCCATCGCCTTCCCCGAGTCCGTCTCCCGGGTGGGCGACACACTCGGCGGGCACCTGCCGGTCCCGGTGATCGTGATGGTCGTGATGGGGCTGCTCACCGCCCTGATCCTGTCCCGTACGTACATCGGGCGTTCCATGTACGCGATCGGCGGCAACGAGGAGGCGGCCCGGCTGTCGGGGCTGCGGGTCAAGCGGCAGAAGATCGCGATCTACGCGCTCTCCGGCCTCTTCGCCGCCGTCGCGGGCATCGTGCTCGCCTCCCGGCTGGTCTCCGCGCAGCCGCAGGCCGCCCAGGGGTACGAGCTCGACGCGATCGCGGCCGTCGTCATCGGCGGCGCCAGCCTGTCCGGCGGCGTCGGCAAGGCGTCCGGCACCCTCATCGGCGCGCTCATCCTCGCGGTGCTGCGCAACGGCCTCAACCTGCTGTCGGTGTCGGCCTTCTGGCAGCAGGTCGTCATCGGTGTCGTCATCGCGCTCGCGGTGCTGCTCGACACGGCGCGCCGCCGCGCCGGGGCCGCACCCGGGGCGGCGACGACCGGTGCGGGAGGGGGCTTCGGCGGCAAGCGCGGCGCGGCGAAACTCGCGGTCGCGGCCGTCGCCCTGGCCGCGGTCCTGGGCGCCCTGTCGTTCGTGAACACCGGCTCGTCCGGCTCGTCCACCAAGATGGGCATGTCGCTCTCCACCCTCAACAACCCCTTCTTCGTCCAGATGGCGGCCGGGGCCAAGGCGGAGGCGAAGGCGGCCGGAGTCGACCTCACCGTCACCGACGCCCAGAACGACGCCTCCCAACAGGCCAACCAGATACAGAACTTCACCGGCGCCGGAGTGAAGTCGATCATCGTCAACCCGGTCGACTCGGATGCCGTCGGGCCGTCCGTGCGCGGCGCCAACAAGGCGGACATCCCGGTGGTCGCCGCCGACCGGGGCGTCAACAAGGCCGAGACCGCCACCCTCGTCGCCTCCGACAACATCGCGGGCGGCAGGCTCGCCGCCAAGACCCTCGCCGACAAGCTCGGCGGCAAGGGCAGGATCGTCGTCCTGCAGGGCACCGCGGGCACCTCCGCCAGCCGCGAGCGCGGCCAGGGCTTCGCCGAGGGCATCAAGGCGTACCCCGGCATCACGGTCGTCGCCCGCCAGCCCGCCGACTTCGACCGCACCAAGGGCCTCGACGTCATGACCAACCTGCTGCAGTCCCACGCCGACGTCACCGGAGTCTTCGCCGAGAACGACGAGATGGCGCTCGGCGCGGTCAAGGCACTGGGCGCCAGGGCGGGCAACTCGGTCGCCGTGGTCGGCTTCGACGGCACTCCCGATGGCCTGAAGGCGGTCGCGGCGGGCACGCTGTACGCATCGGTCGCGCAGCAGCCCGCCGAGCTCGGCCGCATCGCCGTCCGCAACGCGGTGCGGGCGGCGAAGGGCGACGCGGTCGAGAGCACCGTGAAGGTTCCGGTCAAGGTCGTCACCCGGCAGAACGTCGCCGACTTCTCCTGACGGACGTCCACCCGCCACTCAGCGAAAGCAGGACAGGGATGTACGACTACGACCTTCTGGTCGTCGGGTCCGCCAACGCCGACCTCGTCATCGGCGTCGACCGGCGCCCCGGTCCCGGCGAGACGGTGCTCGGCTCGGACCTGGTGGTCCACCCGGGCGGCAAGGGCGCCAACCAGGCCGTGGCCGCCGCCCGACTCGGGGCGCGCGCCGCGCTGCTCGCCCGCGTCGGTGACGACGGGCACGGGCGGCTGCTGCTCGACTCCCAGCAGGCGGCCGGCGTCGACACCGTCGGCATGCTGGTCGGCGGGGGGCCCACCGGGGTCGCGCTGATCACGGTGGACCCGTCGGGGGACAACAGCATCGTGGTCTCGCCCGGCGCCAACGCCCGCCTCACCCCCCAGGACGTACGCGCCGCCGCCAGCCTCTTCCAGGCCTCGCGCGTGGTCTCCGCGCAGCTGGAGATCCCGCTGGAGACGGTGGTGGAGACGGTCCGCAGCCTCGCTTTCGACAGCCGGTTCGTCCTCAACCCCTCGCCGCCCGGCCCGCTGCCCGCCGAGGTGCTCGCGGCCTGCGACCCGCTGATCGTCAACGAGCACGAGGCCCGCTTCCTGCTGGGCACCTCGGCGGGCCCCGCCCCCGAGGACTGGGCGCGGGCGCTGCTCCTGCGCGGCCCGCGCTCAGTGGTGATCACCCTGGGCGCGGCGGGCGCCCTGGTCGCGGCCGGCAGCACCAACTCGTTCGTACGCGTGGAGAGTCCACGGGTCGACGCGGTGGACACGACGGGCGCCGGAGACGCCTTCACCGCCGCCCTGGCGTGGCGGCTGAGCCGGGGCGAGACCCTGGCGGAGGCCGCCGCCTTCGCCGCGAGGGTCGGCGCGGCCGCCGTCACCCGGCAGGGGGCGCAGGAGTCCTTCCCCACCGCCGAGGAGGTCTTCGCCCGGTGAAGAAGACCGGCATTCTCAACCGTCATCTGTCGGGCGCGCTGGCCGAGTTGGGCCACGGCGACGGGGTCCTCGTGTGCGACGCGGGCATGCCCATCCCATCCGGCCCGCGCGTGGTCGACCTGGCCTTCCGGGCCGGGGTGCCGTCGTTCGCGGAGGTGCTCGACGGACTCCTTGCCGAGCTGGTGGTGGAGGGCGCGACCGCCGCACGGGAGGTGCGCGAGGCGAACCAGTCGGCCGCGCGCCTGCTGGCCGCGCACTTCCCCCGGCTGGAACTGGTCGCGCACGACGAGCTGAAGGCGCGGTCGGCAGGGGCGCGGCTGGTGGTACGGACGGGGGAGGCACGGCCGTACGCGAATGTGCTGCTGAGGTGCGGAGTGTTCTTCTAAGGGTCCCGCGCGGGACCGCCGGTCGTCTCCCGCCCCCTCCCAGCAACAATTATCGGCCATACGCGTACATATCCCGGAAAGTGCCCCCTCGCGGCCCCTACCGTGATCCCGATGCGTCGCTCGACGCAGCACCACACGGCCCACGGGGGCCTCGGGTCAGGGAGTTACCGGAATGAACCGACGGTTGGGCATCTTTGTGGCGGTCGGCGCGCTGACCCTCGGCGTGACCGGCGCGGGCACGGCTGCGGCCTCGGCCCCGCCCTCGGCCGGGTCGGGCCACACCAGCGCGACGGCCGAAATCTTCGCCACGAACAACACGGCGACCATCACCGACCCCGCCGACCCCCGCCTCAGGACGCGCCTGGGCCGCTTCGACCACGAGGTCCGGGACATCATCCGCACCCACGGCGCGAAGGCCGGTCGCTCGACGCTCCTTGACGGCGTCTTCTGGTCGTCCGACCTCAAGCAGGCGACGTACGAGCGCTCGCGCGAGTTCGACGTCAACCACGTCAGCGCGGCCGGGCTGCACCACATCGCGGACATCATCCGCAAGCAGTACGAGCAGGAGTCCGTCCTGACGTTCCGCCACCTTCCGCGTACCTCGCCCGAGACCAACGCGGTCGACATCGAGGCGACCGGAGTGACCTCGCGCAAACTGCACGAGGCCCTCCTCGCGGACCCCGCCGCCCGCGACGAACTCGGCGGCGGCTCGGTCACGGCCCAGGACGGCCGCCTCATCCTGATCGCCCCCCTCGCCGACCTCCCCCTCGCCAAGAAGTTCGTGGGCGAGCTGGGCGTGGACTGGAACAAGGCGGAGGTGCGGTACGGGGCGGAGGAGTTCGTCGGGGGATAGCGCGCGGCCGGGGGCCCCGGGGACCCGGGGGGGCCAGGGCCCCCCCGGGGGGGGGGGGGGGGGGCGCCCCAAACGCCGCCAGGAGCGGGGGGGGCGGGGGGGGGGGCGGGCCCCCGGGGGCCGG